>CAYOTH010000097.1:0-6637 GCA_964406835.1 uncultured Oscillospiraceae bacterium | reverse complement strand
TACAGCTTGACCTGACCCTCGCTGGCCGAGAACTCGTTCTTGATCTTCGGGAAGAACAGTATGCCCTTCATATTGAAGGGATACTCCGCGTTGAGGTGGATCCAGAACAGCGGCTCGTCATAATCGTGGAAGACCTTGTGATAGAAGGCGCGATATTCCTCGTCCGTGCAGTCCGACGGGCGCTTGAGCCAGAGCGGATTGACATCGTTGATCTGCTCGGGCGCAGAAGCCGTCTCCTCGGCCTGATTCTCCGCTTCGGCCTTGTCCTCCGAGGCGGGCTCTTCAGGCTTCACGCTGTCCAGGAAGATCGGCACGGGCATGAAGGCGCAGTACTTTTCCAGCACAGAGCGCACGGTGTATTCCTCGAGGAACTCGCCCTCGTCCGCATTCAGGTGCAGCGTGATGCATGTGCCGCACGTCGCCTTGTCGGACGGCTCCATGTCGTAGCTCATGCCGTCCTCGCTCGTCCAGTGAACAGCCTGAGCACCCTCGCGCCAGCTCAGCGTTTCGATCTCCACCTTCGAGGAAACCATGAAGGCCGAATAAAAGCCCAGGCCGAAATGGCCGATGATGCCGCCGTTTTCGCCTTCTTCAGGCTTATACTGCTTCAAAAACTCCTCCGCGCCGGAGAATGCCACCTGGCAGATGTACTTGACCACCTCGTCCTCGGTCATGCCGATGCCGTTATCGATGATCTTCAGCGTGCCGGCCGCCTTATCGCAGACCACATCCACACGATAATCGTCGCGCGCAGGCGCTTCGCCCTTGAGAGAGAGCAGCTTGTACTTCGAGATGGCATCGCAGCCGTTGGACACCAGCTCGCGCAGGAAAATATCCTTGTCCGAATAAAGCCACTTCTTGATAACGGGCATTATATTTTGAGCGTTAATCGAAATTGTTCCCTTTTCCATGTTGGAAACACCTCCTGTTTCGATGCTACCCTTATTTTAGTACGCCCGCGGCCAATTGTCAACAGAAAATTAGCACTCAACACACGAGAGTGCTAATATTTTTTACAAACACAACAATCGCCACATTTGAGTCAAAAGACGCTGTGCGTCCTCCATCCCGCTTCGCGCACGCAACCCGATTCTTCAGCACTTGGGAGCGCCCGGCTGTGCCGGGTTCCACTCCGCTTCGCGCACACAACCCGATTTTTCGCCGCTTGAAAGCGGCTCAAATCTAGACGATTGCTTTAGAAGAAAACCTCTCTATACCACCGCCCCGCCCGACCATAGATCAGAGCCGGGCGGGGCTTAGCCGTGTACCCAGGTTGTGCGAGGCACGCCCGGACTTGCTATTTCCCCTTCAAGCGACATTCCATGACAAACTCCGCTAACGCAGACTTGCCCGGCTCCAACTTATGGCCGGGCAAGTCGCCAAGATATATGTAACTTTCCTACGCCTTCAAAGCCTGCTCGCAGGATTGGCGCGTAAGCGCAAGGGGATCTGACTCAGCCAGCGCGTGAGCGCAAGGGGAAGCCACACTGCGGCCCAGCTTACTTGGTGCCGAAGAGGCGGTCGCCGGCATCGCCCAGGCCGGGGATGATGTAGGCGTGATCGTCGAGGCGCTCGTCCACGGCGGCGATGTAGATATCGACGTCGGGATGGGCTTCCTGCACGGCGGCGATGCCCTCGGGCGCGCCGATGAGGCACATCAGGCGGATGTTCTTGCAGCCGCGATCCTTGAGGAACTGGATGGCCGCAGCAGAGGAGCCGCCGGTGGCCAGCATGGGATCGACGACGATGAGCAGGCGCTCACTGGCGTCAACGGGCAGCTTACAGTAGTACTCGACAGGCTGCTTGGTTTCCGGATCGCGGTACAGGCCGATGTGGCCCACCTTGGCGGCGGGAACCAGATTGAGTATGCCGTCAACCATGCCCAGGCCCGCGCGCAGAATCGGCACCACGCCGAGCTTGCGGCCGGCCAGCATCTTGGTCGTACACTTGCAGATGGGGGTCTCGATTTCAACTTCCTCAAGCGGCAGATCGCGCGTGACCTCGTAGGCCATGAGCATGCCGATCTCGTTGAGCAGCTCGCGGAACTCCTTGGAGCCGGTCTCCTTCTTGCGCATGATGGACAGCTTGTGCTGAATCAGCGGATGATCGAACACATACAATTTACCCATTGTTTTTCTCCTCCACTTCATTATATGCCCTACGAGGGCATTTTATAGTATTGTAGCGCGTTTTAACGCCGTTTGCAAGGGCGTGTGCTAAACAATTTGTTAATTTTTACGTTCACATCACACCAGCGCGAATATTGCGTAGGCTCCTCTTGCCCGGAACGGCGAAATGCGCTATAATGTAGGCACTGCTTTTGAAAAGGAGTTTTTCAGCATGTCTTTTGAAAAAAACATCCGCATTGCACTCAATCGCGGCGAACGCCTGTGGGGCGGCCGCGTGACCGACGGCGTGAATATGCCCTATAAGCCCGGCTTTGAGGCCGACCTGATCGACCCGCAGGGCAACCAGGTCTCCTATCTGCTGGTGAGCAGCCAGGGCCGCGTGATCTATTCGGACAAGCCCTTTGCCTTCCGCGTGGAGGAGGAGGCCGTCTGCCTCACTGCGCGCGCCGAAATTCACCAGGCCGTCGCCGGCAGCACGCTGCGCGACGCGCTGGCCTATGTCAAAAGTGACGCCTTCCCTCGCCCGGAGGGACTGATGT
This sequence comes from uncultured Oscillospiraceae bacterium, assembly GCA_964406835.1. Taxonomy (GTDB): domain Bacteria; phylum Bacillota; class Clostridia; order Christensenellales; family Aristaeellaceae; genus Firm-10. The sequence continues at coordinate 3,969 of CAYOTH010000097.1, read as the reverse complement.
CACCCGAGGAAATGTTCCTTACGCCCCAGTACAACACCTGGATCGAGCTGATCTACAACCAGAATCAGGAGGACATCCTGAACTATGCGCAGACGCTCATCGACACCGGCTACCCGGCAGGCGTATTCATGATCGACAACGGCTGGCAGGAGAGCTACGGCACCTGGCGCTTCCACCCCGGCCGCTTCCCCGATCCAAAGGGGATGATCGAAAAGCTTCATGCGCTGGGCTTTAAGGTGATCCTCTGGGTCGTGCCGTTCGTCACGGCCGATACCCTCACCTGCCAGCTCATGCTGCGTGAGCACCCCGACATCTTCCTGCGCCGCCCCGACGGCGACGTGGCCATCATCAAGTGGTGGGAGGGCTACAGCGCGCTCTTGGATCTGTCCAACCCCGCCGCGCAGGACTGGATGCGCCGCGAGCTGGCCTTCCTGCAAAACGAATACGACGTGGACGGCTTTAAATTCGACGCTGGCGCACCCTCCTATTACCCGGACGACTGCCTGACCTTCGAGCCCGGCTGCACGGGCGACCGGCAAACCCGCCTGTTCTGCGAGCTGGCCGCCGAATACCCGCTCAACGAGCTGCGCGAGTGCGCCTCTCAGCCTCAGCTGCGAAGCGCCATGCGCCTGCGCGACAAGATTCCCGCTTGGACAAACAATGGCCTGGATACGCTGATTCCCAACACGCTGGTTCAGGGCGTGCTGGGCTATTACGACGTCTGCCCCGATATGGTCGGCGGCGGCGAATACCTCTACTTCATGTACGGCTCGCTCAAGATCGACGAGGAGCTGTTCGTGCGCTGGGCTCAGTGCAGCGCGCTCTTGCCCATGATGCAGTTCTCCGCCGCCCCGTGGCGCGTGCTCTCTGAAAAGAACGCCGCGCTCTGCCGTGAGGCCGCCTGCCTGCACGCCCGCTTCGGCCGCTACATCCTGCGCTGCACCGAGGAGGCGCATGTGACCGGCCTGCCCGCCGCCTGTCCGATGGAGGCGCGCTTCCCGCACAAGGGCTATGCCGACATCACCGACCAGTTCATGCTGGGCGGCGACATGCTGGTGGCCCCGGTCTGCACGCAGGGAGCCGCCACGCGCACTGTCGTGCTGCCCGAGGGCGCATGGCGCAGCGACGAGGGCGTGGTCTATCAGGGGAATCAGACCATCGTCATCAACACGCCGCTGGAGCGCCTGCCCTACTTCATCCGCGTAGGCGCGGAGATTGAGGCATGATCCAGTCGATTGTACGCGCGGACAGCTATGACCAGACGGCGATGAACGCCGCCGTTGAGCGTCACTTTGCCGCGCTGCACATTGAGGAGCTAATCCGGCCCGGGCTGCGCGTGGCCATCAAGCCCAATCTGGTGGGCGCGCGCCGCATCGAGGCCGCCGCCACGACCCATCCGGCGCTGGTTCGCGCCGTCGCGCTGTGGTTCCGCGCCCGGGGCGTCGAGGACATTGTGATCTGCGACAGCCCGGGCGGGCTGTATGCACTCTCGCCGCTGGAGGGCGTCTATTCGGCTACCGGCATGAAGACGCTCGAGGACGTCGCCCGTCTCAACCGGAACACCGGCTTTGAATCGGTCAAGACGCCCAAAGGCTGCGCACAGGCCGCGTTCAACATCATTTCGCCGCTGGCCGAGGCCGACCTGATCGTCAACATCGCCAAGCTCAAAACGCATTCTATGATGCTGCTCTCAGCCGGCATCAAGAACCTGTTCGGCAGCATACCGGGCCTGCAAAAGCCCGAAATGCACTACCGCCACCCCGACCCGGAGGACTTTGCCGCCATGCTGCTCGAGCTGGCGCGCACGGTTTCCCCCGTCGTCACGCTGATCGACGCCATCGACTGCATGGAGGGCGACGGGCCGACCGGCGGCACGGTGCGGCGCCTGGGGATGACACTGGCCGCGCGCGATCTGTTCACGCAGGATACGTTCTGCGCGCGCTTGATGGGTATCGACCCGGACGAGGTGGCCATGCTGCGCCTGGCCCGCACCCAGGGGCTAATCGACGAAACCATCGAGCTGATCGGCGACGATCCAATCACCGCTCAGCTGCCGTTCGTGCGCCCGCGCGCCGCCGAGGTGGACTTCACCTCGCGCCTGCCCGCGCCGTTGCGCCGTCCGGCCCGCGCGCTGCTTCGCCGCCTGCTGACCCCCTATCCCCGGCTGGACGAGAAAAAGTGCATTGGCTACGGAAAATGCGCCGAAAGCTGTCCGCCGCACACCATCACCGTCTCGGGCGGCAAGGCGCACTTTACCACTGCGGGTTGCATCTCCTGCTTTTGCTGTCAGGAAATGTGCCCGGCCAAGGCGATCGGCGTTCACAAGAGCGTCAGCCGCCTGATTTCCGGAAGGGAGAGACACTCATGAAGGACTTAATCGGCGAGGATATCCTGCTGCGTGAATTCCGGCAGGAGGACATTTCCGGCCTGCGCAGCTGGGTCAACGACGAGAGCGCGCGCTTTCTGGGCGCGGCCTATATCAAGCCGCAGACCTGGGAACAGACCGAGGCCTATCTATCTTCCCTGCTGCGCGGCGACGCGGGCGGCCTCAATCTGGTCATTGCCGACAAGACCACCCGCCGCTATCTGGGCCAGATCAGCCTGATGATGATCGACCAGAGCGCGCGCCGCGCCGAGCTGGCCATCGTCATGGCGCCTGACAGCGCCGGAAAGGGCTATGCCACGCAGGCCATACGCGTCATCACCCGCTATGCCTTCGAGCAGCTCAATCTGCGGCGGCTGTATTTGCAGGTTCACGCCGACAATGCCCGCGCCCGCCACGTTTACGACAAGTGCGGCTTTGCCGAGGAGGGCCGCCTGCGCGAACACATCTACCGCGACGGCCAGTACATCGACCTGATTCAGATGGGCCTTCTGCGCCGCGAACTGGAGCACCTCGAATTTCAGTCGCTCGACGGCTGAGGAGGAGCGTGCCGAGGACAGGCGACGTACGCTTTGAGCCATGCTGCGTGATTGTGTGGCGCGAGCTGGCTGAGGAAAGGCGACGGCGAACCCATCTCTTTATTTTAGAAACGAATCAATGACCGGCGCGGCATCTGACCGTGCCGCTGGGCCAAGAGAGGACTATAGAGCATATGCAACGACCCAAACTGATTGCGCTGGTAGGCGCGAATGCCTCGGGCAAAAGCTCGCTGGGCGTCGAGCTGGCGCAGCGCTTTGACGCGGAGATTATCTCGGCCGACTCCCGGCAGGTGTTCCGGGGGCTGGATCTAGGCAGCGGAAAAATCACGCTGGAGGAGATGAAGGGCGTCCCCCATCACCTGATCGACGTCTGCGCGCCGAACGACTTTTTCTCGATGTACGACTTTCAGCAGCTGGCCTATGCGACGATTGACGACATACTCGCCCGGGGCAAGCAGCCGATGCTGGTGGGCGGCACGGGGTTGTACGTCGCCTCGGTCACAGAGGGCTACGTCATGAGCGGCCGCGCGCCCGACTTGGCCTACCGCGCCGAGCTGGAGACCTACGAAACGCCCGCGCTGTACGAGATGCTGCTTGAGAAGATGCCGGACATCGAAATTGACCGCAACAACCGCAACCGCGTGATGCGTGTCCTGGAAAAGCTGCACGACGGCGACGAGGGCCATGCGCAGAGCGTTCCGCGCTACGACGTACTCAAGCTGGGCATCGGCTGGGATCGCGAGACCATTCGCGCCCGCATTGACGAGCGCCTCGAAAAGCGCGTACGCGAGGGCATGATCGACGAGGTGCGCCGCCTGATCGACGAGGGAGCCAGCCGCGAATTCCTGATAAAACTGGGGCTGGAATATCGCTTCATCACCCGCTATCTGGACGGCGAGTTTTCTTCCGAGGCCGAAATGCTCGATCTGCTGGCCACGGGCGACCGCGAGGCAAAGGACGCGCCGCTGGAGGCCTACGCCCCCGCGCACGAGCGCCGCCGAGGGGGACGTCAGCCGATCTGCAGCAGCGCGCAGTTGGTGTTGACGG
>CAYOTH010000096.1:0-6687 GCA_964406835.1 uncultured Oscillospiraceae bacterium | reverse complement strand
TCGACTGCTGGTTCGACTCCGGCTCCATGCCGTTCGCCCAGTGGCACTATCCCTTCGAGAATAAAGAGATCTTCGAGGCCAACTTCCCGGCCAACTTTATCTCCGAGGCCATCGATCAGACGCGCGGCTGGTTCTATACGCTTCTGGCCATCGCCACGCTGCTTTTCGATAAAGCGCCCTTTGAAAACTGCATTGTCATGGGTCACGTTCAGGATGCTGAGGGACGCAAGATGTCCAAGCACATCGGCAACGTCGTCGATCCGTGGGAGGTTTTGGATAAGCAGGGCGCTGATGCCGTGCGCTGGTATTTCTATGCTTCCAGCGCGCCGTGGCTGCCCACCCGCTTCTCCGGCGATCTGGTTAGCGAGATGCAGCGCAAGTTCATGGGAACGCTGTGGAATACCTACGCGTTCTTCACGCTCTATGCCTCGATTGACAACTATGATCCGCTGATGCAGAAGGCCGATAAGAAGGACTTTTCGCTGATGGATCAGTGGATTCTCAGCAAGCTGCAGACGCTCATCATCACCGTGGATGAGGGCCTCTCCAAGTACCAGATCACCGAGACGGCGCGCGCTATTTCGGATTTCGTGGACGAGCTGTCCAACTGGTATGTCCGCCGCTGCCGCGAGCGCTTCTGGGGCAAGGGCCTCGAGGGTGACAAGCTGGCCGCCTTTGAGACGCTGTATACCGTCCTGAAGACGCTCTCCGGCCTGTGCGCGCCGTATATTCCCTTTATGGCCGAATCGATGTACAGAAATCTGGTCGCGAACAATGATCCGTCTGCGCCCATTTCTGTCCATCTGACCGACTTCCCGACGGCCGATCGCGCGCTCATCAATCCGGAACTGGAAAAGCAGATGGAAGAGGTTATCTCCGCTGTGCAGCTGGGCCGCGCCTGTCGCAATGCCGCCAACATCAAGGTGCGCCAGCCCATTGCCGTGATGTACATCAAGGGCGCTGCGCTGGACGAGGCGGTTTCCGAGCTGATTGCCGATGAGCTGAACGTCAAATCCGTGCGCTTCGTGACCGACGCCCGCGATTTCACCACCTACGAGCTCAAGCCGCAGATGCGCACACTGGGCCCGCGCTATGGCAAGCTGCTGGGCTGCATTGGCGCCTTCCTCAAGACCATGGACGGCAATACCGTCGTAGATGCCTTTGAGCGCGGCGAAACGGTGTCGTTTGATGTGGACGGTACGACGGTCGAGCTGAACAAGGACGACGTGCTGACCCGCCCGATGCAGAAGGAAGGCTTCGTGGCGCAGGTGGACGGCGAGATGACCGTCGTGCTGGATGCCAACCTGACGGAGGAGCTGATCGAGGAAGGGTATGTGCGCGAACTCATCAGCAAGATCCAGACCATGCGCAAGGACGCCGATTTTGATGTGACCGACCGCATCGCCGTGACCCTTCAGACCAGCGACAAGCTGGCGGCCATTGCCGAAAAGGGCGCCGAGGATATCAAGCGTGGCGTTCTGGCGGTCAGTGTGACGCTGGGCGCGCCGGAAGAGGGCGCGGTGTCCCAGGAGTGGAACGTCAACGGCGAAAAGGCTGTTCTTGGCGTTCAGGTTGTCCGGAAGTAATTTGTAGATATTAAGAAAACCCCTCCCGTCCGGAGCTGGCTGCATAAAGCGGCGTAGGCCTTCGGAAGGGAGGGGTTTTTAATGTCTTATTCGTCGTCCAGGGAAATTTTCATGATGCGCAGCGACATATTCTGGGGGATCATGAGCATATAGGCGCACAGAAGCGCATTGTCCGTCGTTTCAATCAGCGCCGGATAGCAGTAATTGCCGGCTGGGTCGTCTTCGAGCGTGTAGAGCTCGCCCCAGCTTTGCCCGTCGTCGGTTGAATGGCGCAGCACAAAGGGCGTGCGTCCCTGCCAGGAGGGAAAGGGGCGGCCGTTGTAGTTTGGTACGGGGTTGTAGGCGGCCCAGAGCGATTGATCGCTGGCGCGGTAAATCTCCATGGGAGAACGGGGTGAGGTGAAGATCGACGGCTCAGGTGGCGTGAACGTATTCATGCCGTCCAGGGAAAAGCACTGGTATTGATAGCTCAGCGCCGTGCGCGCCCAAAGCCAGATCACGCCGTTTTTTAGCTCGATGATACCCGGCTCTTCCAGGCCGAATTCCTGCGCAAGCCGTCCGGGAACGTCAATGCGTGCGCGGGTGAGCGAGAAGGACGCGCCTTCATCGTCGGAAACAAAGCAGACGGGAACGGCATGGATGTCTGTTTCAAAGCGGGAATAGCGTCCGCCTTCCCAGGCAGAAGCGTTGTATTTGGCGGCCGGGGCGGCGATGCGTCCGTCCGAAAGGCGAATGAAGCGATCGTTGTTGATGACATAGTAGGCATGCTGTACGTTTTTAAAAACGCAGAGGGAGGGCGTAAAGTGCTGTCCGTCTGGGGAAACGCTGCGCCCCAGGCAGGACGCGCCGTCAGCCAGCTTGACGAGGAAGAAGAAGCACAGGCTGCCATCGGAAAGCGTCATTCCGGAGACACTCATGATGTTTTTGACGCCGAAATCGGCAGCGCAGGCGATGATTTCGGGTTCGCTCCAGCTTTCGCCTTCATCGAAGGAGCGAATCATGGCGATGTCGCAGGGGGCGTCGTCATCCTGATTGGCGGTGCAGTAGTGGCTGTAGGCAAACAGCAGGGAGCCGTCCGGCGCGCGCAGGAAGGACCCTTCGCTGTTGCGTCCGGATTCCGGCGTGTTGTTCAGTTGATAGACCAGTCGCTTTTTCATGATAAAATCACTCCGTTTCTTTAGATGCTTTGAGCGAGGTCGATTGACCCCGGTAAAGACGAACGACTTTTTTGAGGGCTCTGAACTGACAGGTCAGAGAAAACAGCGCGTAGATCAGATAGGTGATTTGCGCGGGATGTTCGCGCATCATGGTGATGTAGAGCGCGATGTTGACCAGCAGAGAAAAGATCATCAGCGGCACATGTTCAATATAGGCCAGCATGGTGAGCAACGCAACCAGTATGCCCAAAAGCGATGTGGATATATCGAGTATGCGGTAGCCGGAATCGGTGCCGGAGAGCACAAACCATGCGCCGGCCCAGGCCAGGGCAAAGCCGGCCAGCAGGCCGAGACGCCTGCTGGCGCTCAGGGCGCGGAAAACGGTGGCCTGCCCGCGGGGGCGGCGGCTCCAGCGAAAATAGGTGGCCAATTGAATCGTGCAGGAAAACAGTACGGCGTAGACGGCCGAAGCGTAGAGCTTAAAATGCACATAGACGACGGCGTACAATAGCGAATTGAGCGCGCCGATCAGATAGGCAGTGCGGTTGACGCTCGATTGCAGCAGCGCCACAAACAGCGAAATATACAGCGGCAGGATGTTGATAAAGGACTGCTTAAAGATCAGGCCGGTGACGGTAATCAGCAGGGCTACCAGGGCGAGCAGAATCAGCATGGGGCGGGAGAATGTTTTGCAGCGCATAAAAAGACCTCTCAATTGACGGGAATATCAGGAATCCTACTTCAAGGTTATAACATGGAAAAAGCCGAGCCGCAATGCTGTATTCGGCCATTGTATCGGCAAGATGGCCGATTTTGCAACTTTTTATTGACGGGGGCGTCAGGCGCTGGCATAATAAGGGCAAGGCGTGCAGCTTTTTGAGGAGAGGACTGCTTGACAGGAGGAAAAGCATTGTGAGCGATACGTTTAAAGAGTCTGGCTATTGTCTGTGGGTGCCGGTGGTCAGCCGGCCCTTTTCGGCCGCGCAGAAGGAAGAACTGGTTCGTCAATTGAAGCGTGTGCAGCCTGAACTGGTGATGCTGACCTATCAGCGGATTATGATGGATGCTCAGGCCAAGAAGGTCGAGCACGAAACCTTTGTGGAAAATAAGCGCTATCTGGAAGAAAACGGCTTTCAGGTGGGCGCCTGGCTCTGTCCGACGATAGGCTACGGCGGCTTTTCGAAAAATGCCTTTGACAATGACGCGCCGTTTACCCGGCTGACGCCTGTTGACGGACATCCTTCGCCGATGGCCTATTGCCCGCTGGACGAGGCGTTTTGCTGCGAGTTTGACGATATTGTGAGCGCGCTGGCTCGAACGGGCGTTGGGTATATTATGTTCGAGGACGATTTTACGTTCAATGGCGGCAAGGGAACGCCCTTTTCTGCGCTTTCCTGCTGCTGTGACCGGCATCTGGCGCTGTACCGGAAAAAGCTGGGCAGGCCGATTGAACGAGATGAGCTGAAGGAATGGATTTACAATCACGGAAAGAATGATTACCGCAGGCTCTGGTCGCAGATTCAAGGCGACACGCTCAGGCAGTTTGCCGCGCGCATTGAACAAACGATTCACCGCGTTGATCCTCAGATTCGAATCGGTCTGTCAGCCAATTCCAGCTCCTACAACATTGAAGGCGTGACCATTGACGAGCTGACGCGCATCATAGCCGGTTTCACGCGGCCCTTTTTGCGCTTGACCGGCGCGCCTTACTGGAATCAGCTTCCGTCCTTTCCGCCCAGCATTGAGGCGGCGCGCGTCCAGTGTGCATGGTGCGGCGAGGGCATTGATTTAATCAGCGAAGGGGATACTTATCCCCGGCCGCGTCACTGGGTTTCCTCGGCGCTTTTGGAGGGCTTTGATACCGTGCTGATGGCCGAAGGCAAGACGCAGGGCATTTTAAAGTATATGCTGGATTATACCTCGGGCGCCGAATATGAGACGGGCTATGTGGATCGCCATGTCAGGAATCAGCCGCTGTATGCGGAAATTCGTCGCCGCTTTGCTTCGGGGCAGACGGTGGGTCTTAATATTCTGGAAAGAAAATCGCTTTTTGAGGAGATGGAATTTGGCGGGGATTATCCGCTGGAGACTTACGGAAACCGGGGCTATCTGCCACTGGTCGCTCAGTGGTTTATGACCGAGAATTCCATTCCTATCACTTATGAAAACCGCGAAGGAGCAACGCTGGTCCTGGGTTATAACGCAGAGGCTGTGAACGAGGAGATTCTTAGCCGCGGCGTTATTTTGGATATGGCGGCGGCTCGCCTTTTGATGAAGCGCGGTATTGACGTGGGCCTTCGAAGCTTTGAACGGGTTAAATCGCCTGTAGCTGAGTATTTCCCGGAGAGCGGCCGGATGACGGTAGCCCACACGCAGGAGCATAGTGTGTTTTATCGCTGCGAGCTGGATGACGCGGCGCGCGTGTTGAGCCGCTTTTATCAGGGTGTGGATGGCCTGAGCATGATTATGGAGACGGTGCTCAGCGGCCAGGAGGGCTTCCCGGGCTGCTATCGTTATGAAAATGCCGCCGGACAGCGCTTTATGGTGTTTACCTTTGTGGCGGAGAGTGTGACGGTGTATTCCATCTGGAAAAATGGCGTTTTCCGCAATTATTGCCGCCAGGATCAGCTGCTTTATGGCATTGAATGGCTTCAGGGCAGAACGCTTCCGGCAGTGTGCCGGAAAAATCCGGGCGTTTATCTGCTTTGCAAGCGCCAGGGCGACGCGCTGACCGTCGGCGTGTGGAATTTCTTTGCCGACGAGGTGCTGGCACCGGACATTGAGTTAGACGGCGTTTATACGCAGCTGGAGGGCTATCGCTGCGCGGGGCAATTGGTTTCTCGGCTGGGAAAAGAGGGCGCCTTTTTCAGCGTACATCTGAGTGAGGCGATTCCGCCCTATGGCTTTGTGTGCTTTACAGTGCGCTAAAAAAGCCGGGTTGGGTTCGAAAAGAGAAAATAAGCGGGGATTGAAGGGTGAATATTGATTTTCCATCGCACCGCGTGTACAGCGTCAATGTGGAAAATGTGACCGTCGAGCTGCTGGTTGAGGAAAGCCTTGGCTCGGCAGACGAGCTGGTCGGCATGACGGCGCATACGCACGCCTATACCGAGCTGTTTGCCTGCCTGAACGGGCGGATGGCCATTTGCGGCGAGGCGGGAGAAATTGATCTGGCGGCGGGGGATCTGGCGATTGTTCCGGCCAACGTGCGCCATGTTTCCCGCCGGGAGAGTGACGGCAGCGATTATCGCGCGCTGGGCCTGCGCCTTATTCGCCGTTCTGGGCAAAACAGAGCCAATCTTTATCGGCGTTTGGCCGGGCTGTGTGCCTCGGGAGGAACTGTGATCCGCGGCCGGCCGGCGCTGTGTGCGGGCGTGGCCGCGTTAACTATGTCCTCACGGCAGGATGATACGCTGCCGGCGCTGCGATTGGCGCTTTTGCTGCTGGAAATGGCCGAGATGCGGGAAAGCCATTCGGAGGATAAGATGCCCATGCTTTCCGATCGGGATTTAAATCGCGTTTCCAAGCTGGATTATCTGATCAATTCCTGCTTTATGAATCCCCTGACGGCTGCGTCAGTAGCCGATCAGCTTTTCGTCAGTCAGCGCCAGCTTTCGAGGATCGTCAAAAAGCGCTATGGCGTGTCGCTGCATCAGGCGGTAACGGACAAGCGCATAAGCGTGGCAGCGAAAATGCTGGCCGATTCGTCCGAGTCGGTTTTAGATATTGCGCAGGCCGTGGGGTTTGGCTCCGTACATAGCTTTTATCGGGCCTTTATGGCGCGGTATGCTCTCTCTCCGCAGGAGTACAGACGCCGCCTGTCCGTTCAAAAGTGAAAGGGCTGAAAAGAAAAAGCACGCCTTCCGTTTCATAGCGAAACGGAAGGCGTGCTCAGCCTGTCAAAAAAGGTCGCAAAAAGCGGCCTTTTCTGATATAATAGAGGC
>CAYOTH010000095.1:0-6691 GCA_964406835.1 uncultured Oscillospiraceae bacterium | reverse complement strand
AACGTGCTCTATCGTGACAATCTGATTGAGTACTGCACCTACTCCATTGAGTATTTCCTCGATCAGGAGAATACGCCTGAGCAGATTATGAAGAACGTCGAGATGCTTGGCAATATCTGCCGCTTTGCGGGTTACGGCTTTGGCGATCAGCGCCCGGACAAGATTCAGGCCTCTCACATCAAGAGCTGGAGCGGACACGGCAACCGTGCCGAAAACTTCAGTATTCACGATAACATCTTCGACCGCAGCCGCTATATGGTCATGCACTGCTCTGCCGGACGCGAGGAGTGGATGCCGGAGGTGTACGACAATCTGTTCGTGCAGTATGAGGGCGGCGAATTTGGCTGCTATGGCCCGATTCCCTGCGAACTGCGTCTCTTTGACGGCGCGCTGATGAGCGACGAACGCCTGCTGCGCAATGCGCTCTGCCTGGTTAAAAAGCAATAATTTGTTTCCTGACGGCGTGTGGAAGGGAGGACTTTTCTGCAAGCCGATCGCTGTTGTTTGGAAAAAGCAAGGAGGGTGAAACCATGAAGGAAAAACTGCGTGCGGCGGTGATAGGCTTGGGCGGGCGCGGACGGGGCCTGCTAAAGACGATTCAATCAATCGACGATCTGGATATTGTGGCTGTGTGCGATATCCTAGAAGAACGGCTTGGACAGGGACTGGATATTCTCAGAGAATTGGGGTGCGATGCGCAGGGCTATACCGATTATCGGCGCATTATTGAACGCGGCGATATCGACCTGGTTTATGTCGTGACCAACTGGATTACGCATTGGGAAATCTGCATTGATTTCATGAATGCGGGCATTTATACGGCCGCCGAGGTGTGCGGTGCGGCCAGTCTGGACGAATGCTGGGAGCTGGTTCATACCTACGAGCGCACGAAAACGCCCATGATGCTGCTTGAAAACTGCTGCTATGGCCGCAACGAGCTGGCTGTGCTCAACATGGTGCGGCAGGGTGTGTTCGGCAAGGTGGTTTATACCGAGGCCGGTTATTGCCACGATCTGCGCGAGCATTTGACCGATATAACGCATCAGCGCTGCAACAACAATTTCCTGCGCGATGGCGATCTGTATCCCACGCACGGCGCGCTGCCCATGGGCAAAATTCTGAACATCAACAACGGCAACCGCTTCGTGAACCTGACGGCCATGTCCACGCCGGCCTATGGCGTGCAGGATTATCTGCAGCGGAATAATCCGGAGCATCCGCTGGCCGATGCCCGCGAAAAACGCTATGCCTGCGGCGATGTGACCACCAGCCTGATTAAGTGCGCCGGCGGCGAGGTGATGATGCTGCGCCACAACATTGCGCTGCCGCGCCCGTACAGCCGCGCCAATCTGGTGCAGGGCACGCGCGCTATTTACAGCGAGGATAAAAATGCCGTGAATATCGACGGCGTTCACGAGCATGGACACTGGGAGCCGATGGAGGAGATCTATAAAAAGTACGATCATCCGCTGTGGCAGAGCTATGATCCCGATGCCAGCGACGGCCATGGCGGAATGGACTATCTGGTGATGTCGGCTTTTGCCGATGCGGCGCGGAATCACACGCAGCCGCCCATTGACGTTTATGACGCGGCGACCTATATGGCCATCACCACGCTGAGCGAGCAGTCGGTCGCTATGGGCGGCCTTCCGCAGGCGTTCCCTGATTTTACGCGCGGCAAGTGGACGAGCGGCCGCAAGGTATGTGGCGGCGCGTATGGGCTGGATCGCGAAGGCATTTTCTGATTCGACAGGCAAAAAAGAGCCGTTCCCGACGGGGCGGCTCTTTTTATAGAACCAAAGCGCCCTGAAGTTTTCTTCAAGGCGCTTTGCACATAGGGAAGTGTATCGGGCGGAGGCTGTTTACAGGCTGTGCGCGGTTCGCAGGATAACCTCGTCCTGCATTTCACTGGTCAGGCGAACGAAGTAATCGCTGTAGCCGCCGATGCGCACCACCAGATCCTGATAGTTTTCGGGGTGCTGGCGCGCGTCCTGGAGCGTATCCTGATCGACGACATTGATCTGTATTTCAAAGCCGCCGCGCTGAAGATAGGATTTAACTAGGGCGGACAGTGTGTCGATGGAATGCGGCCCCAGCGAGGATTTGAGGAACTTCATGTTGACCGCCACGCCGCCGATCATCTCGGCATGATTCCACTTGGTGGAGGAGAGAATCGAGGCGGTCGGGCCGTGCTTTTCGCGGCCCTGGCAGGGGCCGGAGCCGTCGCCCAGGGGGAAGCCGGCGCGGCGGCCGTCGGGCGTGGCGCCCGTCTGAACGCCGAAGCGCTCGTGCATGATCCAGCAAAAGACGCTGGGAATCAGCCGTCCCTGTGAAAAGAGGGGCGTATACAAACGGCACTGCGCGACAATGTGCTCCGTGAAGAGCGCGAAATAGCGGTCGATGTCGTCGTTGTCGTTGCCGTATTTCGGAATGGTTTCGAGAATCTCGTTTAAAAGCGCTTCGTTTCCGGCATAGTTATCGTCCAGTATGCGCTTGAACTCGGGCAGTGTCATGCGGTGATGCTTAAAGATCAGCTCATTGATGGCGTAGACCGAATCGACCAGGTTGGCCATGCCGACAAACGAGGGCATGATCCAGTTGCACTGCGCGCCGCCCTGCTCGATATCCAGCCCGCGCGCAAGGCAGTCGCTGACAAAGCAGGACAAGAGCGGGTTCATGGAATGTGCCGCGCGATGCGCCCGCTGAGCGTTTTCAGCTTCAAAGTTGCGACGAATCGAATCGTCCAGCCGCGCGAAGAGGGCCGACAAAAGCGCGTCCAGCGTATCGATTGGCTCGTTCATGCAGTCCAGCAGCAATTGCGCCATGTTGGTGTAGGGGCTGGCCACCCAAACATTGGAAGCGCCGATGGGCGTGATCTCCACGCAGGTGCTGTGAATGTAATTGTGGCTGTCTTTAACGCCATACGCGGCCAGGACCTGCGCAATCACATCGTCATTGAAGATCGCCGGGTGCGATCGGCCATGGGTGAGGATTTCGCAGCCCGCCGCCAGATAGCTTTCCGGCATTCCCTCGCAGCAGCAAAAGCCGACAGCTGGATAGACCAGGCGCACATCGTCGATGACCTGCATGCCCATGAGCGTGAGGTCGTTGGCGACAATCGTGCCGTCCTCCCGGCGTCCGCCGACCATGTAGCCGCTGGACAGACCGTTGGGAACGCGCATATTGATCTGTATGGCCAGACAATCCAGGAGGAGTTGGGCACGCTCTTTCGTCAGAACGCCTGCGGCTGTATCGCGCTCGTAATAGGGCAGAAGATAGCGATCGGGGCGGCCCAGCTGGAATTGCTGGCGGCTGAACTCTCGAAAGGGATTCATGCCCAGACAATAGGTAACAAAGTGGACGGATTGCACCGCCTCGTAAAAGCCGGATGCTGGATAGGCCGGGACGCGGCGGCAGATTCGGGCAATCTCCTCAAGCTCGGCACGTCGTTCGGCGGCCTCGGTTTGCGCGATGAGCCGTTCGGCTTCCTCGGCGTAATGCTGGCTGTGGACGATCACGCCCTGAAGACAGAGGCGACAGGCGCGGTAAAAGGCGCGCTTTTCCTCGTCGCAGTCTTGAAGAAAAGCATCAATCCGGGCGATGAGGCCGTTTAGGCCTTCGTTCAGCAACAGATCATAGTCGATGACCATGTGGGAATCCTGGCCGGAACCGGCTGCTCGCGAGCGCGCCGAGGCGATGGGCTGATAGGTTTCCTGCCAGGCACGTTTCTCTTCAGCAGTCATATCGTCAATGCTTTCGCCGACGATTAGCTCATGATCGCCAATATGCGGGCGCAAAGCAGACAGCGCCTTGTAGAAGGCCTCGCCGTAGGCGTCAAAATCGATGCCGTCGCCGCCGGTAAAGTTCTGATAGAAAGCCAGAAAAAACGAAGCCGGATTGACAGTGTGATGAAGCGCGACCAGGCGCAGTTCTTCAATGCGGGCTTGGTTGTCCATATAATTCACCTCTTCAGGGAAGAATTGAGGGTGCTCAAGGATTGCGTGAAAAGCTCGTTTGCGGCGCAAAGGCGCTCGTAATAGGCGTTGTAGGCCGGGCTGAGGCAGCGCAGCGTCGGAAGAAAACGCTCGTTATAGCCGCTTTCCCGGCAGAGAGCTTTAAGCGTTGATTCCAGCTGTCCGGCCGGGGAGAGGCGATAGTCCTCGGTTTGCTTGCAGGCGACGTATTGCGCGATCAAGTCGCCGTTTTGATGTAGCCAGGCGGCGGGGTCATCCAGCATGTTTTCCTTGGCCTGACGCATTTTCTCGGCGGTTTTTGCGTCGATGGGATCCAGTGCGGCGTTCATATGGCTAATCAGCGCCGGATCAAGCGGTGCAACGCTGTCCAGAAAGGCGATGATTTCGTCAAAGGCGGACTGCTGCTCGGGCGTCTGGAGCGGTTCGCTCAGATAGGGCGCAAACTGGCAGGCGATCAGGCGGCCAAACCCGCCCGGAAAGGCGATCTCCAGCCGTTCGGCGAGGGTGCGGCGGCGCTCTTCGCCCTCCAGTCGGCGTTTGAGCTGCGTCCAGTCGTTCTGTGTGGAAAATTCACGCAGAAGGACTAAAGCATTTTGCCTGTGGGCAAGCTGCTTCTTCTTTTGACGAAAGATCGAAGACAGCGCGTCGCCGCTGAGAAACCGCCGGATTTCATTGATGGACAGGTCGAGCTGCCGCAAAAGGGCAATGCGTTCCAGCATTTTCAGGTCGTCCTCGGAAAAGTCGTGATAGCCGTTTTCGAGGCGGCGGGGCGCAACCAGTCCCTCGCCGATATAATAGCGCACAGCTTTTTTGGTCAGAGACAGGCGCGTACAAACCTCGTGCATGGTCATGATGATCCCTCCCATGATCGCAGTATAAGCTATGCCCCCGGGGCGCAGTCAAGCTTTTTTTAAGAATGGCCGGGCCGTTTATCGAGCGGGATGACCTCACGGACGTGCAGACAGCCGTCAGAAACGGTAAAGCGAATGTCAAAGCCGGCAAACTCCACGCCGAAGGGCCGCTCATCGTTTCGCTTATAGCCGGGACGTGGATCCTGGCCGAGCATTTGCTGCGCCGCGGCGCGCTTTCCGTCAGGCAGGCGGTTTAGGAGTTCCTCGGGAAAGTCTACCGTCAGCGCGTAATCCAGCACAGGCGCGGAAAAGCCGCCCAGTGCATCCGGGTGGCAGTCGGCCTGAGGCAGATAGGGCTTGATGTCGTAAATGGGCGTGCCGTCCATAAGATCGGCGCCGCGAACATACAGCACGGGGCCGTTTTCAGTTTGCTCGTCAATACCGGATAGCCGTACGCAGGACAGGCCGATGGGGTTGGGGCGGAAGGGCGAACGCGTGGCAAAGACGCCCATGCGCGTGTTGCCGCCCAGCCGCGGCGGGCGAACCGTGGGCGACCAGTCTTCGCGCACGGCCTGCGAAAACTGCCAGATCAGCCAAATGTGCGAAAAGCCGTCCAGCCCGCGCAGCGCGTCGGGATTGCGATAGGGCGGCTCGAAGACAATAACGCCTTCCAGCTCGTCGATCAGCCCACTTTGGCGCGGTATGCCGAATTTGGTGGGGAAATCCGTGTGAATGCGCGCAATGATGTTCATGTTTGCTCCCTTGGTGGTTGTTCATCTTTGGCTATTATAGCATAGGAATATCGGCATTGTAAAGGCTAAATGGCTTTGAAAAACGTCGATTTTCCAGCAGCGGTGCATGATGGTTTGCCTGAGATTGTGACTGCATTATTTATGGATGCAATCGGGCTGCAAAAAAGCTGTTCTGGGCCGTTTTTATCGGTCCAGAGCTAAGCAAATTTGGTTTATACCATTTCGATTTATGCGGTTGGGCTGCTTAGTGGATAATGAAAATGGCGTGTGCGAAGGGCTGGGGCTTTCGGATAAAAAGAACAGGCATAGCCGTGAGGAGGCTGTGCCTGAACGATTTATGGAGGATTTTGTTCCTTGGGAGGCCGTTACCGGCGGAAAAAGAGCACAAACTGCAAGATGGCACTGAACGCGCACAGCGCGAGTACGATGTAGGTAAACACTGTCCGGGGATAGGTCGGACTATTGAGCCCGATCAAAAAGCAGACGGCGGCAACAGTAAAGGCGATGCCCGAGATCAGATGGAAGCGCTTGTTCTCCGAGGACGATGATTGAGCCTGGGGCGTCTGCTCAGCGTCTTCGTTGAGCAGCTCATCGGGCGAAAGATCATACAGGCGACCCAGTTCGATGATATTCTGAGAATTGGGACGGGCGGTTCCGTCCTCCCAGCGGCTGACTGTCTGCCAGGAGATATTCAGCCTTTGAGAGAGTTCTTCCTGAGATAGGCCATTCTCTTTTCGAAGCGTTAGGAGCTTATCAGGCAGTTTCAAGGCGATTCCTCCTTTGGTAGGTTGAGCGTAGCTTAAAAGCGATATTCACGGTAGACTTCGCCTTCGAGCGTTTTCCAGACAAAGCCTTCGTCCGTCAGGATCATATAGCCACGCGGCGTGTCTTCCTTGGGCAGGGAGAGCGAGCCGGGGTTGACGTAAGTGTAGCCTTCGTGCTTGTGGCAGACGGAAACGTGTGTGTGGCCGTGCAGCAGAATGTCGCCCTTCTTCAGCATGGGCAGCTTTTCTTCGTTAAAGAGATGGCCGTGTGTGGCGAAAATCATGCGGCCGCCCGCATACACAAGCGCATATTCGGCCAGCATGGGGAATTCGAGCACCATCTGATCGAC
>CAYOTH010000094.1:0-6699 GCA_964406835.1 uncultured Oscillospiraceae bacterium | reverse complement strand
CCATGGGGTTGGTGTAGTTCATGAACCAGGCGTTGGGGCAGACTTCCTCCATGTCGTGCGCAAAATCCATCATGACCGGGATGGTGCGCAGCGCGCGGAAGATGCCGCCGATGCCCAGCGTATCGGCGATGGTCTGGCGCAGGCCGTACTTCTTGGGAATCTCGAAGTCGGTCACAGTGCAGGGCTCGTAGCCGCCCACCTGAATGGCGTTGACGACGTAGTTGGCGCCGCGCAGCGCGTTCTTGCGGTTCTCAACGCCGCAGTACTTTTCGATGTGAGCCTTGTTGCCCAGGTTGTTGTTGATGGAGGAAAGCATCAGGTAGCTTTCATCCAGACGCTTGGCGTCGATGTCGTACAGCGCGATGGTGCTGTTTTCCAGCGCAGGCGTGAGCATGCAGTCGCCCAAAACGTTCTTGGCGAAGACGGTTGAGCCGGCGCCCATGAATGTGATTTTCGGCATAAGGAGAGCTCCTTTCAGTGTTCTTAGCCTATTATACCGTATCATGCCACTTGACGAAAGAGGGGATTTGTTGTAAGATACATTCAGAATGTTGCATGATGAGGTGCCGTCATGAGCGAGTATTTCTTTTCAGATGACCATGAGCGGGGACACGAGCTGTTTATTGCGCATTTCGGGCACGAAGAGTGCCGATCATCGCACGGCTTTGGCCCCTGTACGCGCGATCATACGCTTATTCACTATGTTGCATCGGGCTGCGGCGTGTTTGAATGCGACGGGCGGCGCTACACCGTCTCAGCCGGGCAGGGCTTTTTGATTCTTCCCGGTGAGAAGACCTTTTATCAGGCCGATGCCGCTTCGCCCTGGCACTATGCCTGGGTCGGCTATTGCGGCAGTCAGGCGGCTGCGCTGACGTATGCCGCGGGGTTGGATGAGCGGCATCGCATCTTTACTGCGAGCGATCCTCAGGCGGCTTGGCAGGCGCTGGAGCAGATGCGATCGGATGCCCGGCATCTTCGCCTGATTCAGATGGCAGCATGCGGAAGCCTTCTGCGCTTTCTTAGCCTGATTGCGCCCGCGCAGGATCCCATTGCGCCCAGCGCGGCTCGGCAATATGGCGAGAAAGCCTGCTGGTATTTGGAGGGTCGCTATGACCGGGATGTCTCCATTCAGGAAACGGCGGATTTTGTGGGGTTGAGCCGCTCTCAGCTCTATCGCGTGATGAAGGCGGAATGCGGCTGTGCGCCTAAGGAAATGCTTTTGCAGATTCGGATGCGCCATGCTCGCCAGCTGCTGGCCACGACCAGCCTGACGCTGGACGAGATAGCCCGGCGCATCGGCCTGCAAACCGGCGCGCAACTGGGGGCAGCCTTTAAAGCGATGCATGGTCTCAGTCCGGGGCGCTATCGCCGCCAGAAGGAGAAGGAACGCACAGAAAAATCCTCGGGGACAACCTGACAGCCTGATTATGCCCCGAACAGGGGGAAGCCCCCCAGTGTTCTAAGCACCTATTAAAAAACGCTCAATCGCATTTTGTTTTCTAATGGATTTGTTCCGGGAAAGCGGGAAGCCTTTGAGTGTTTTTGTGTGGCTTTCGGCGAGATCTCTTTGCCATGAAGCTGTGCAATGTTTGATTAAGCGCTTTTTGCAGGCTTTTGGGTGAACGGGTATTCCAGCAAAATAGCCTCCCTCATCTGGAAATCGCGATTATAAAAAGCAGACTCCGCGGCTTGCATAGAGCGAAAAACCTTGAGCGTGCCGAGTTTTGTTCATGAAATTCCGAGGGGTGATCGACATTGGAAACGATCTCGTTTTAATGGCAGCCGAACCGGCGTTATAAATTTCATCATTTCAACTGGGATTATGAAAAATAGCTTTGGCAAAAGTTATGAAGGCTCATAGTCGATGGGGATCTACGGAGAAATAGCAAGTCATCGATAGGATATAAGACGGAATAGAACCTTGAATGCATTCCTGAGTAGGGGATTTGCGAAGCGTGTGATTTTTCACTGGACGATAACGGATCATGCGAAAAGGAAAATGATGTATGCAAAGAGCCAGTGGGAATAATACTAAGCTCAATTAAAACACTCACAACCATATCAGTGGAAAGGTGGTTAATTGTTTTGCAAAGATGGTCAACCACCTTTTCCAATGTTAAAAAATACTTCATTACGAAAGTCCTTGGTACGCAATTCATGCCAGATCTGTTCAATTGGGTTCGTTTCTGGAGTATAATCCTATTTGAGAATAGTATGAAACCGCTTGATCTTGTAAAAAGTAATAAGAAAACGCCCCGGAGCCAGCATAAAAAGCTGATTCGGAGCGTTTTTTGACTTGTACCATACAGGCGGTTGTTCGGCTCGTTTTTTAAATCGAACGAACAGCGGTCTGCTTTAAGCCGAAAGCCGATTAGCCGTTGTCTTCGGGCGCATCGGTGGGCGCATCCGTGGGCTCGTCCGTCGGGGCGTCGGTGGCATCGTCGGCCGGGGTATCGGTCGGCGCGTCAGTCGCCTGAGTGGTGGGCGCGTCAGTCGGCGTTACAGCGGCGGGCTTGCTGGAGCAAGCAGTCATGCACGCGGCAATCATAAGCACAGCCAGAATGGAAACAAGAACCTTTTTCATGATATTCAGCCTCCTTCATTACCATGTATGCTATATTATAATCATGGCTCGAGACTAATATCACCCTGTTTTCGTTAATTTATTCGTTCGATACCGTGATTTACAACCGGGTCATAAATTAACAAAATTCATGCAACAATCAGGCTTTGATGTGCGCATCCAGCAGGGCCTCGGCGCAGCGCAGACCGTCCACGGCGGCGGAGAGTATGCCGCCGGCATAGCCAGCGCCTTCGCCGCAGGGATAGAGTCCCCGGATTGCCGATTGGCAGCTCTCGTCGCGCGAAATGCGCAGCGGCGAGGAGGAACGCGTCTCCACGCCGGTCAGCAGCGCGCCAGGCGCAGAAAAGCCGGACAGACGCCGCTCCATCTGCACAAGCCCCAGGCGCATGCTTGCAACGACAAAGCCGGGAAGGCAATGCGCCAGATCGGTGTAGGTGACGCCGGGGCGATAGGTCGGCTCGACGTCGCCACACGATTTTGAGGGGACGGCGCGCAGAAAATCGCCCACGCGCTGTGCCGGGGCGCGGTAATTTCCGCCGCCTGCCTCAAAGGCCAGTTCCTCCCAGTGCCGCTGGAAGCGCACGCCGGCCAGTGGATCCTCGCCGCCGAAATCGTCCGGCTCGATGCCGATGAGCAGCGCGCTGTTGGCATTTTGACCATCCCGGGCAAAGGCGCTCATGCCGTTGGTGACTACGCCGCCTGTTTCGCTGGCCGCCGCCACGACAAAGCCGCCCGGACACATACAGAAGGTATAAGCCGAGCGTCCGTTGGGCAGGCGCGCACTAAGCTTGTAATCGGCTGCGCCCAGCGCGGGATGTGCGGCTGAAGCGCCGTACTGGCTGCGGTTAATCAGGCTTTGGCTGTGCTCGATGCGCGCGCCGATGGAGAAAGGCTTGCGGATCATGGGTATGCCCAGCGCGTGAAGGCTTTCGAAGGTGTCGCGCGCGCTGTGGCCCACGGCCAGAATCACGCCGTCCGTTTCCACGGTTTCGTGCTGTCCGTCGGCGTTTTCCAGCACGGCGCCGATCACGCGGCCCTGATCGATGACCAGATCGGCCAGCCGCGTTTCAAAGCGTACTTCGCCGCCCAGTTCAATGATCTTTTCGCGCAGTGTTTTCACCACGCCGGGCAATCTATCCGTGCCGATGTGCGGCTTGCCCAGATAGAGAATCTCCTCCGGCGCGCCGCATTCATAGAGCGTGTGCAGCACGCGTTCACAGCGGGGATCGTTGACGCCGGTGGTCAGCTTGCCATCGGAAAACGCGCCTGCGCCGCCCTCGCCGAACTGCACGTTGGAACGAGGATTGAACGCGCCGCCGCCCCAGAAGGCATCGACGCTGCGCTTGCGCTTGTCCACATCCTGGCCACGCTCGATCACCAGCGGCTGTGCGCCCGACCGCGCCAGCTCCCAGGCGGCAAACAGACCGGCCGGCCCCAGTCCGACGACCAGCGGCCGACGCGCAAAGGCGGCTCCCTGGCGGGGCGGATGCGCCGAATAGGGCTTGACGGCCGCAAGCTGAACGCCGCGGGGCGGGTGATTGATAAGGCGCTGTTCGTCGCCATGCAGCGTGACATCCAGCGCCATGACGAAATGCACGTCGCATTTGTCACGGGCATCCACACTCTTTTTGGCGATGCGCACGCTGTCAATGCCGCCGCGCAGATTAAGCTTGCTTTCAGCCAGACGATAGAGCGTCTTCATGTCGTAGCCCAGAGGCACCTTGAGATTGCTTATGCGAATCATGCTTTTTTCTCTCCTATCAGGTCGCGGGCGGCGCTTTGTCCGGCCAGCATGCCGGAGGCCCATGCCCATTGCAGGTTGAAGCCGCCGCAGTCGCCGTCGATATTGAGCACTTCGCCGGTGATGTAAACGCCGCGGGCCAGGCGCGAGGCCATGGTGGCCGGATCGACGTCCGATGTGCGTATGCCGCCGGCCGTGACCTGCGCCTGATCAAAGCCCTGCGTGCCGGTGACGGTCAGCTCCCAGCCGGTGAGCAGCTCGGACAGCGCGTCGATGTGCGCACTCGTCAGCTCGCAGGCTGGGTTGGCCAGCGTCAATCCAGTCGCCAGCTTGATGAGGGTCTGTCCCAGGCGTTTGTTGACCAGCCCGGTGAGGAAGTTTTCAAGCGCTCGCTCGCCCAGTGCCTTTTGACGCTTGAGGAGCAGACGGCGCACCTCGTCGTAGGACATGGGCAGGATGTGCAGTCGCGCGGTGACCGGCTGCGGGTTGCGGCGGGCGAGCGTCTGCGCGGCAATGCGGGACAGCTGTAAAACCGGCGGGCCGGAGAGGCCGTATTCAGTGAAGAGCACCTCGCCGCATTCACTGCGCTGCACGCGGCCGCCGGTCAGCAGGCTGATTTCGCCAGTATACTTAATGCCCTTGAGCGCGCGGATGGGGGCAGTATCGGTCTTGAGCTGAACCAGCGCGGGCAAACGAGGCGTACTGGCATGTCCTAGGCTTTCCAGCAGCCGGTAGCCCGAGGCGCTGCCACCCAGATTGGGGGCAGTCAGGCCGCCGCAGGAGACGATCACGCGCCGGGCGCGCGCTTCCTCGCCGGCAGTGGATTTGAGCAGCCAGACGCCGCGCGAGGCGGTCAGGGAGGCAACTTCAAAATCGCACAATTCGGCGATGTCGGCTTCTTCCATGCTCAGGCGCAGCGCGTCCAGCACGGAGGAGGCCTGTTCGCTCAGGGGATAGACCTTGCCGCCCTCTTCAAAGAGCGGATAGACGCCGTAGTCTTCAAAGCGATCCAGCACGGCGCGCGGCGGAAAAAGGGTCATGGCGTCCTTCATAAACGGCACGTCGCCGTGATAGCGTTCGGGCGCCGGGGTGAGGTTGGTCAGGTTGCAGCGGCCGTTGCCGGTGGCCATGAGCTTTTTGCCCACGCGATTGAGCCGCTCCAGCACGCCGATGCGAAGCTTAGCTCCGGTGCGCCGGGCCTCGAGCGCCGCCATCATGCCCGAAGCGCCGCCGCCGATGATGAGTATATCAAAAACAGGTTCGTTCATTGCTTTTGTGGCCTCTTTCTATGGTTTTCGTGTCACGCGTCAGGGACGAAGGCGCCCTTCGGCTGCGGCGGAGGAATCGAAGACGGTTAGCTTGTGCAGCGCGCGGGAGCAGGCCGTGTATAGGCGGCGTCCTTCTGCCGCGTCATATTCGGCGCGCAGGGGCCAGACAACCGCCACCGCGTCAAACTCCAGGCCCTTCATCAGGTTCAGGCTGGCCACCGTGACGCCGCTGTCTTCCAGCTCGTTGATGTCGCCGGTTAGCAAGAAGGAACCCTTGATGAGCTTTGAAAGCGCCTCGGCCGAGCGCTGCGTCGGGGCGACGACGCCCACGCGCTTGATGCCGCTTTCCAGCCAGCTCTTCAAACGTGCATTGAGCGTCTCGGGGTCGTAAGGAAGCAGCTCGGGCGCTTCGCCGCTGCGTCCGAAGGGCTGCGGAACAGGGCAGCCTTCGTGCAGGAAGGCGGCGCAGAAATCGGCGATTTCCTTGGTCGAGCGATAGCCGCGCGTCAGCGTGATGTGCGGGGCGTCGGCCTCGTCAAAGAGCGCGCCCCAGTCCTCGGGGCGGCAGTCGGGCAGGCCGGGCAGCGTGCGCTGATTGGGATCGCCCAACAGCGTGACGGCGGCCTTGGGAAAATAGAGGTGCATGAGCTTGAGGGCGATATCGGAATATTCCTGCGCCTCGTCGATGAGCAGATGCAGTATGCCGGTATCGGGCTTGGCGTAGCCCAGGCGAAGCGCCAGATAGGCGATGCCCGGCGCATCCTCGTACCAGATCAGATTGGCGTCGGCATTTTCGCAGGCGGCTTCAGCCAGTTCGTCGGGAGCGGCCTCGGCGATGGCGCGGGCATAGAGGTCGGTCAGCGTGGGGCAGAGCATGGCTTTAAGCTGAGAACGCACAGGACGCAGCTTTTGAGCAACCGCCATGCGCGTGGCAAAATCCAGCTCCTTGTTCTTATAGGAATCGATCAGCTGCTTTTCGTAGCGGCCATAGAGCGTTTTTTCCAGCTCGGCCAGGCGACGCTCGGCCTGAGCCAGCGTGCGCGTGAGGCGCTGGGCCGGAGTCAGCGTTTTAAGCTCGTTGCGGTAGAGTGCCGAAAGTTCCTCGC
>CAYOTH010000093.1:0-6726 GCA_964406835.1 uncultured Oscillospiraceae bacterium | reverse complement strand
CGCATAAGAAGACGCATTGCGAGGTCGCATTGTGGATTCTTTGACAGGCTGAAACCGCCTGCCTGGAAAGAAATCCGGGCAGGCGGTTGATATTTTTGGAGATGAACAGCGTGGCCGTCATAGCCGTAAGTTTCCAGACTGTTTGGCGTGACGGTTGATTTTAGCGCGCTCAGGCAAAGAGCGTCGGCAGATCGACGTCGGCCAGGAAGACGGCGGCGTCGCTCATGGTCAGATGGAAGAGAGAGGTGTTCCACTTGGTGTCCCGGCCCCAGCCCTCGAAGGTGACGGCAGCGCCTTCATGCAGCATACGCAGCCAGGCGTTTTCGTCTTCAAGCAGGCGGCGCACCAGATCCGGGCGATTGTGGCGCACCAGGCCGTACAACAGCGGGAAAACGCCAAAGAAGCTGACGCCGGGCGAGCTGCTTTTTTCAATCCAGCGCTCGATTTCCTGTGTGCAGCGCGCATCCGGGCAGAGCATGAAGCTGTAGGCAAAGACGTTGCCGATGTAGCTGACATGCTCGGTTTCAGGGCTGTCGCGGAAGAGATGACGCGATTCGTCATAGAAGGCTTCCGTGAAGCGCGCGCGCAGGGGCGCTTCGTCGCGGTAGGGCGGCTGATGCAGCATAGCGGCGATGGCGTTTGCGCAGCGTATGGCCTCGATGTAATAGGCGTTCAGGGCAACGTGCGGCGTGTGGCAGACCTGGCCCTCGGTGATGTCCACATCATAGCCGTCGCGGAAGTTGTTGGGCCACTCCACCACGCACCACTTGTCCAGATCGCGCAAGAGGAAATCCTGCTCGTAATCGGCACGGTAGACCTCCAGCAGGCGGCAGATCTTGGGATACAGCTCGGCCAGATAATCCCGGTCGCCGACCAGACGGGCGTGCCAGAGAATCAGGGAGATCAGCATCAGCGGATATTCGGCAATTTCCTGCATGAAGGCGCAGTCCAAGCAGGTGACCATGCCCTCGGTGATGAACGTCGAGGCAAAGGCATCGTCGATCAGCTTGCGCACGATGGCGTCGTCTCCGGTCAGCACCAGATTGGTCAGCGCGCTGTAGCAGCCGTCGCCCACATAAAACCCCTTCTCGCGTTCCATACAGTCCTGAATGACCTCCTGCACGCCGTATTTCTGCGAGCGGACGCACAGCGCCCAGACGCTGCGCAGTGCCTCGCTGTCGGCGTATTCGGGGCGCAGGGCGGCCTTGAGGGCAAAGGGATAGTGCCGGGCGCGCAGGCCGACGGAGAGAACGGTGCAGTCCTTCGGCAGGACGAGCTCGGCATAGCGGAAGGATTTATAGTCGAACCAGTCGAGCGTATCCTCCCGGCCGGAGAGACGCCAGGTTTCCGTGTAGTCGCAGTTGCAGCGCAGTTTGTGGCGCACAGAGCCGTCCTCACAGAGCTCCTGGCCGCAATAGACAGTGATTTCATCGCCTGCCGTGCCGCGCACGCGGGCTTCGAGATAGCCAACATAGCAACTGCCAAAGTCGAGGCGGAGCGTGTCGCCGCACTGTTCGGTTTGGACGGGGGCAATCTCCTCAAAAACCAGCGAGGCCGTGGGCTGAGCCAGCAGCTCATAATCGACAAAGCGACGATTTTGCGCATGAGGCCAGGCGGAATCGTCAAATTCGGGCTGTTCAAAGCCGACATCGAGCGCGGCTGCGTCATAGCGCTCCAGAAACTGCGTCTGATAGCCGGCGATGCCCGTTTCGGTATAGCCGGTGTGCGGGTGCGTCAAAAAGTTTTCGTCGCTGGCAAGAACGGTCTCATTGTCGATCACCAGATCGCACAATAGGCCGTGGCGCTGATCGCCGCTGACCCAGACTCGGTTGATGAGTCCCTGATACAGCGTGTGAACGGCAATGACGTTTTCCCCTTCGCGCAGAAAGGGCGCGACGTCCCATTCGTTGTAGCCGTAGCGAAAGTGATAGGCGGCTGCCGGGCCCTGGCCGACGAAACGGCCGTTGATATATAGCTTGTAGTAGTCGTCGGCGGTGATGAACAGGCGCGCATTTTGACAGGGCGCGTTCAGTGAAAAGCGGCGGCGAAAGAGAATATGCCGGTCGCGATGGGCATCACAGGGCAGATCGATGGGCTCGAGCTGCCTGTGAAAGACATTGCGGGCCTCCAAATCGGCAAATTCGGCATCGGTGATCCAATGGCCGGTGAAGGTGTGTGTTGGCGCCATAGGTGAGTCATCCTTTCTGAAATCCGCGGAAAGATCATGCCTATTATAGCAGAAGAGTCGCCTGAATAAAAGAGATAGGGTTATTTTTAAGATCTAAGAATTGGGCTTATGGGGCAACGGTCACGGTGATTTCGTCGCTGCGGCCGTTGCAGGCAGTGGCTGTAAGCGTGCAGACGCCGGGAGAGAGGGCGGTCAGTGTTCCGGCGGCGTCAAGTCGGGCGACGGCTGGGTCGCTGACGGAGAGCGTGTACTCCAGGTTGTCGGCCCACCGGGGGTAGACCATGGCTGCGGGCTGGACGCTTTCGCCCACGCTGAGACTGAGGCTGCGCGCGCTTAGCTCAATACCAGCCGGGTCGATGGGCGTAAGCGAACAGAGAGTGGTCTGGAAGACGATATCCTCGCAGGGTGCGCCGTTGGCGTCAATCAGTCCGCTTAGCGTGACCTGCCAGCGCTGATTCTGCTCGTAGCCGCTTTGAAGCTCGGGCCACTCGGCCAGATGCGGGCGGAAGATCAGTGCGGGACCGTCGCCATAGCGTCCGGTGGAGAGTGTGCAATAGGATTCGGTGGGTTCGGTGATTTCCTGCGGCTCGAATGTCCAGGAAGCGCCGCTGGTTTCCTCGCTCAGCGTAACGCGCAGGGAACCGGCGCTCAGGTCATACTTTTGGGGATTGAGCGAAAGCGACCAGGGGGTTTCGGCGTTCATCAGATCGGCTGGGAAAGCGCCGGCGCACGGCCAGGCGATGTAGTTATAGTCAAAGGCGGCGCTGTCATCGGTGACGTAGAGCGCCAGATAGGTGCGTCCCGGTTCGTCCAGCGCCAGCCCCAGCCCGGTTTCGACCATGGATGGGCTGAGCATCCAGCGGCGATGCCCCAGATCAACCAGATTGCCGGGTGTGTCGTCCTGCATAAAGCGCAGCATGGCGCGCGCGCTCAAACGGGCCTCATGCCAGTTGAACTGCGCCAGATTGCAGCGTGCCGCCGCCGAAGCGCCGGTTTCATAGAAGGATGTCGGCATGTCTTCAGGGCATTCGGGGGCGTGGCTGATGCTGCCCTGCGCGGCGCAGAGCACGGCGGCATGCTGCGCCTGGACGGAAAGCTTGTCGCTGAGGGCAACGGTGTTCAGCCCGGCCAGCGTGCGGAGGGCGTTGAGCATGTTCAGCGCGCTGCTTTGCTGAGAAGCGCTGAGCTGCCCGCAGGCATAGGGGGCGGCGATGGATGGCTCCTCGGCGAAAAGCGCTTCATCGAGCGTGTCGTTAAGCGATGAAAACAGCGCGCGCACCTCGTCACGGCTTAAATCAAGTGCGCTTGCCCGCAGAGGATGCAGCCAGGCGGAGAGCACAAGCGCTGAAATCAGAGATAAACAGAAAAAACGACGCATAGAATACTCCTCTTTGAAAAGTTAAAAAATCAAATCAAACTATATTATGATAACATGTAAATGCAGCTGATGAGATGTGGGTACACGGAATTTTGTGTTAAAAGAGGGGCGGTTCAAGTGGTGTGAGATAAAATTTTCTCGGAAAAAAGTAAAAAATCTTGAAAAAGGGGCTTTTCTTTTGGCACGGAGTATGTTAAAATAAATGACAGCGCATGATACTCGCATCAGCCGCATTGATGCGAACGGTTATTTATATGAGCGCAAAATTCAACAGGGGGGAGATTTTCATGAAAGACTATACCACGTCCAATATTCGTAACATCGCTGTTGTCGGCCATGGCTCCGACGGCAAGACCACTTTGGTTGAATCCCTGCTGTATGTGACCGGCGCGATTGACCGTCAGGGTCGCGTTGAAGATGGTACTGCCACCACCGATTACGACCAGGAAGAGCTGAAGCGGCATTTTTCTATCAGCGCCGCCGTGGCTCCGCTGGAATTTGAAGACACCAAAATCAATCTGATCGACGTACCCGGCTATTTTGACTTTGCCGGCGAGATGATTGGTCCGATGAGCGTGGCCGATGGCGCGCTGATCGTTCTGAGCGCTGTTTCTGGCCTGGATGTCGGCGCCGAAAAGGCCTATGCCCTGTGCGAAAAGATGGGCCTGCCGCGCATGTTTGCCGTCAACCAGATGGACCGTGAAAATGCCAATTTCGACAAGACGCTGGCGGCGCTGACCGAAAAATACGGCGCGACCATCGCTCCCATTGAGCTGCCCATTATCGAAAAGGGCCAGTTCGTCGGCGTTGTGTGCGTCATGGAAAATAAGGCCTACACCGGCGAGGGCAAGACACGCAAGGAAATTCCGATTCCCGAGAACATGAAGGAAGCCGTGGCGGCGGCGCACGCGGCCATGATGGAAGCGGCGGCCTCGACCGACGAAGGCCTGATGGAAAAGTATTTTGAGAACAATGAGCTTTCCGACGAGGAAACCGTTGCTGGTATCCGCAAGGGTACCCGCGAGGGCATTGTCGTTCCGGTTCTGTGCATGTCGGCTCTGACGCGTATCGGCACCGGCAAGCTGCTGGAGGATCTGGTTGACCTGATGCCCTGGCCGATCGATCACGAAAAGAGCGGCAAGAATCCGAAGAACGGCGAGGACGATGTGCGCGTCTGCAACGAAAGCGCGCCCTTCTCAGCTCAGGTCTTCAAGACGCTGGCTGACCCGTTTGTCGGCAAGCTGTCGCTGGTCAAGGTTATGTCCGGCGTGCTGACGAGCGACACCGTTTTGTACAACACCAATCTGGAAAAGGTCGAAAAGGCCGGTTCCATCTACTTTATGCGCGGCAAGAAGCAGCTGCCCGCTCCCAAGGTGGTTGCCGGCGATATCTGCGCGCTGGCCAAGCTGCAGGCCACCTCGACCGGCCATACGCTCTGCGATCAGGCCAAGCCGATCGTCTATCCGTCGCTTGAGTTCCCGAAGCCATGCATCGGCATGGCCGTGTACGCCAAGAAGGCGGGCGACGAAGACAAGATCTTCTCCGGCTTGAACCGCCTGATGGAGGAAGATCCCACCCTGCGCCTTTCCAAGAACACCGAGACGACCGAAACGGTGCTCGAGGGCTTGGGCGAGATGCACATCGATGTGACCGCCAAGAAGCTGCTGGCCAAATTCGGCGCAGATTGCGTCTTGCAGTTCCCGAAGATTCCCTATCGCGAGTCCATTCGCAAGCCGATCGACGTTCAGGGCAAGCATAAGAAGCAGTCCGGCGGACACGGCCAGTATGGCGACGTGCGCATTAAGTTCCGTCCCAACGATGATCCGAGCGATACCGAGTTCCATTTTGAGGATGCGGTCGTGGGCGGCACCGTCCCGCGCAACTTCATCCCGGCGGTTGAAAAGGGCCTGCGCGACAACATCAAGCACGGCGTGTTGGCGGGCTTCCCGGTTGTCGGATTGACAGCGCAGCTGTACGACGGCTCCTATCACCCGGTTGACTCCTCTGAAATGGCCTTCAAGACGGCGGCGCGCCTTGCCTTCAAGCAGCTGACCGGCGCCAGCCCTGTGCTACTCGAGCCGATTTACCACGTTGAGGTTCTGGTGCCCGACGAGTACATGGGCGAAATTATCGGCGATATGAACAAGCGCCGCGGTCGCATCATGGGCATGGATCAGGTGGATGGCCAGCAGTGCGTGACGGCTGAAGTCCCGCAGGGCGAAATGTTCAAGTATGCGACGGATCTGCGGTCCATGACGCAGGCGCGTGGTTCCTTCACGATGTCCTTCGAGCGCTACGAGCAGGTGCCTGAGGCCGATGCCAAGAAGATCATCGAGAACACCAAGCACGAAGAGGAAACCGAGGAATAATCCAAGCTTTTTAAAGACCGCAAGGCGTTCGCTTTCTCAAGGAGGCGACGCCTTGCTTTTTGCGTGCCGAAGAGGCGCTATAATTTCTTTATTTGGCTGAAGCGTGAAAACTGGCTTTAGGCAATGCAATGAATGCTCCTAGCCGGTGAACGATGGATAAAGAAAAGTAGTTCTTTGAACGAGCCAATCGAGAAGGGGAGGCATGATGGATAAAGAGCTTCGCGGCTCCTTTAAGCGGGCGAGCTGAACGGGCATCATAAAAGTTGGCTCGGCGGGGAGCCTGAAAGCTGGCGTTAGAAAAAAATCCGGAAGTTTCGCGGTCGCTGAACTTCCGGCGGGAACCAGCCGGTAATCACGAAGAAAAGAATGAGCACAATGGGAGCTTGAAAATCATTCGGAGGGCCTTTTGCGTGAGAAGCGTAGCCCATGAATACTTAGGGAAATATCTCGCTGCGATTGTTTTGCATTGCGGACGGTACATAGAAGAAATAAAGTGCTTTTGACGAAAATAAGCTTTTGCACCCAAAGCCTGGCAATCGTTTTGTTATGCACCCGTCGAGAGGAAGCGAAGGGCATTTTCTGTGCGGTTTATCTGCAAATTCTTGTGGCTGAACTGGCGGCGACGGAAAGAGCAAAACGGCCCATTTCCAAGAGTACATTGGCCGTTTTGCATTTAAATTTGGCAAGAACATAAAAAAGGACTGAAACCCTGTAATTGAGGTTTCAGTCCTTCTGCGATGGAGCATAAGGGAGTCGAACCCTTGGCCTCCACAATGCCATTGTGGCGCGCT
>CAYOTH010000092.1:0-6757 GCA_964406835.1 uncultured Oscillospiraceae bacterium | reverse complement strand
GTGAAGGAGCTTACCAAGGCGGAGCGCCTGTCTCACGGCGGCGGGGGATGCGTCCTCCCGCGTGAAGAGGTGTGTGCGCGCGCTCACGGCGAAGAGATCGACCCGGGCGCGCCGGGCCATGCGCCGCAGCGAGAGCGCATCGCGCAGGGGCAGCGCGGCCGTTTCCTCCGGCAGCAGAAACAGCCTTTCGGGCGTGTATTCCTCGGCCAGCAGCAGCGCCGGCCAGATGCCTGCGCCCAGCGCGCCCACCGAAACGCAGACGTGCCTTTGTCGAAGCGCCGAAAACGAGGCGCGCGTTTCGCCCAGCCAATGAAGCCAGCTTTCGCCGGGCTGGAGCCAGCGGGGGACGCAGACCGTCAGCCCGGCCTCGTGCAGCGCGCGCGCCGTTTCTGCTCGCCGCGCCGCCGTGTCCCCGGCTCCGTGCAAAAGCAGCAGAGCATGTCCGCCGCCTTCAAGGATAGAATTCGATTCCAGATTTACCATGTCAACCTCCCGCATCGGCTTGGCCGTTTTGCTTTATGTGTATGCGGGCGGCGCGGCGGGATTGCCGCCTCAGGTGGGGGAATAGCTGGACTGGAGTGCCGCTTCGACGATCTTGAGGTCGTCCAGGGAGAAATCTTTGGCGCTCAGAGTCATTGAAGTCCAGAAGTCTTTGTTTTTGCGTAGGCAGCGGTGGTACAGTTTGAGGTCGGTATCGTCAAGCTCGACCTTGTAAAGGGCGTTGGCCAGCGCGATGACGGCCGGGCGAAGGCGCGAGAGCCGCTCGGCGGGATAGGCGGTGCTTTCCCGACAGAAGGCGTCGTAATCGGCCTCGGTGAAGCGGGGGCGCAGGCTCATTATGGGGGAGACCAGCAAAGCGGCGCCGGCTTCGGCAAGGTTGAAGTAGGTTCCCAGCGCGTATTGCTGCGCCTCCGTCATGGCGCGATAGTCCGTGCCGAAGGCGGGAAGGTGGGCGATCGCCTCGCTGAGGGCGGCCGTGTCGTCCCTGATGCGGCGGATGCGCTCGTTCAGCTCCACGATGCCCAGCTCGTAGGCCTTGCTGTCGCGCTCGAAAATCAGGCAGGAGATGTCTTCAAGGCGCTTTTTCTCCTTGCGGCCTGTGAAGAGCGAGAACGCGGTCACGCCCAGGGACAGCGCGGCAATGCTCCAGCCGACCGGCCCGAACAGCGTCAGAAACGCTTGCCCGGCCACCATGCCGCCGCCGCCCACCGCCAAAGCGCCGCCGCCCAGCCAGGCCAGCGCCGCATTGACAGCCGCCGCGCCGCTCAGCGTGGAGATGGCCGTGCCGGTCGAGGCGATGCCGAAGGTGGTGGCGATGCCCATGGCGGCCGTTGGCCCGAGTGCGGCCGCCGCGACCCCGGCGCTGCCTCCGGCCAGGCCCAGACCGCGCGCCTTTAATGATTCCTGCGCGTAGCTGCGCTCGATAAACTCGACCTGCTGCTTCCATTGGGATTTCAGCTCGGCCATTCGTTCGAGCTTGATTTTCTCCTCGGGCGGTGCGTTGCGAATCTGATCAAAGAGCGCCTGAAGATTGTTGAGGGCGGCGCACAGTCGGCTACTGTGTTCGCCCAGCTCGCTGATCAGCGCATTGACCTGACCGAGGGCGGCCTCCTCGCGCGATCTGGCCTGCTGAATGCGGGTGGATTCCTTTTTCATAGCTTAACCTCCAAAGTATCGGTCGATATCGGCTTTGTTCTTCAGGAGGGCAGCGGATGAGACGCCGCGCGCCTCGGCCAGCGCGACCGACTGAGCCAAGGCTTCCTGATAGGCGTCGCTGGCGAGAAGATCGGCGATAAAGCGCGCCAGCGGCTGATCGTCATAATAGGCGGAGAGCATCTGAAGCCCCTGAATATAGTCCTCGAGCAGGGGCTTTCGCCGCCGGGCTTCATCGGCCTCGGCCCGCGCCGAACGATTGACGAACAGGCGCTTGGTTTCGCCGTAGAGCGAGATCGTCAGTCGGCCCACGCCGGCGATATTCAGGCGCAGGAAAAACTCACAGGGATTAAATGTGCCGCCGCTGACAAAGCCGCGCACGGTGGCGTCGCCGATGTCGATCAGGCAAAAGACGCCGTGCGCGACGGTGAGCATCCGCTTGACGGTGGGGGTTGAGAACGGCTCGCAGTGGCGAAGCATCAGAGCAACGCAGCGTTGTTCGGCGGGCGTCTGCGAAAAATAGCCAAAGAGCCGCCGCGCGGCATACAAAAAGCGGGTGAGCAGCTCATTAACGAGCACGGGAATGGCCTGCGCTGCCTGAAAGCGCAGATCAAAGCCCTTTTCGAAAATCTCGCGGGCCAGCTGTTCGAGGTTGGTCAGCAATTCGGAATGGGGCAGTTTCAGCGCCGAGCGAAGCACCGCCAGATCGTTAATCCACGTCCACAGCGGCGAGGGGAGGCCCATGCCGCGCCGATTGTTCCCCGCGCTGGACTGAGAGCCGGAAACATCCGAAACGAGATGGCCGAACCAGTTGACGAAGCCGCAGAACAGCTTGCTGGCTGTGTTGCCGCCGCGTAGCTGCCAGCTCTCGTCGGCATGATGCAGCACAATCAGCTGTCTGCCGCTGACAAAATGCGCGGTGTTGGCGAATTGATCGAGGATCGAAAAGAACAGGCCCAGAAGGCTGGGGTTGTGCGCCAGCGATTTGAAGTGATGGTTTTTGGCGTTCAGGTTGAAGACTTCACGCCCGGCATCGCCTAATCCGGTCTGATCGTAGGGGATTTTGAAGCGATTTTCCAGAAAGCGAATGGCCGATTCCAGGCTGTCAAAGGCCTTGTGATCGGGGTGACAGCGCTGTGCAAAGGCGCAGGTTACTTCGCCGATCCAGCGATCGGTCTGCGCGCCCAGCGGCGAGGAGCCGGGACTGCCCACCAGGAACAGATCCATGAGGCCGCACAGTGCGCCCGAGGCGGCGGCCAGCGTATAATCCAGCGTATCGCACTGCGACCGCTTTTGCGCAAGCGATTCCAGGCTTTCGTGCAGCTCGCCCAGTTCAAGCTCGGTCTGCGAACGAGCATCGGCGATGGACGTGGCAAAATGATAGTCGTTCTCGCCGAGCGAAAGTTCCAGCAGGCGCGTGCTCGGCGCAGCAGGGGTGTTCGTCATAGCGATTCCTCACATTCCGAAGCAAAAAGCTTCGAAGTCATTTCTTTGCTTTCATTATAAGCTGCATAACAGAAAAAGTCAATGTTCGCCCGGCTGTGCCGGGTTCTACCCCGCTTCGCGCATGCACCCCGATTCTTCAGCGCTGAAAGGCGCTTCGAATCTGGACGTTTAGAGGAGTAGGAAACCCCTTGATACCACCGACCCGCCCGGCCATAAATCAGAGCCGGGCGGGTCTTTTCCGTCTTCCCGGGCTGCCCAAGCTGTGCCGCTTCCACACTTTCAAAAGCCCTCTGGGAGAACAACGGCGATAACGCAAGAAACGCCCGGCACGCAATGCCCGGATGGCTGAGGATTCGACATCAAGAGAAGTAATTCCTCCCGCAAAGCAGCTATCCTACGCAGCAAGCAACCAGCCCCAAAACGCAGACTTGCCCGGCGTCAACTTATGGCCGGGCAAGTCGTCAAGATATATGAAACTTTTCTATGCCCTCAAAGTCTGCTCGCAGGATTGGCGCGTGAGCACAAGTGGAACCTGGCACAGCCGGGGCGCGTGAGCGCAAGGGGAAAACGGCACATCCGGGGTCATTTACACGAATGCGCTTGAAGTGGGGGTTGTTTCGTGCTAGTATAATAAAATCGAACTTGAGTGAAAGGACGTTTTACGCATGATAACCTCGGTTTGTCTGAATCCCTGTATTGATAAAACGGTCTCCGTGCGCACGCTGAACCGGGGCGCACTTAATCGGATTCTCTCGTCGCGCACAGACGCGGGCGGCAAGGGCGTGAACGTGGCGGTCACGCTGAGCCGACTGGGCGAGGACACGCGTTGCGCGCTGTTTCTGCCGGGAGAAGGCAGCGAGGCGCTGACCAGCCGCCTGCGCAACGAGCATATCGGCTGCGATGCGGTGTCGCTGAACGGGCGGCTGCGCACCAATTTGAAGATTTTCGACGAATCGGATAGCCGGATTACCGAGATTAACGAATCGGGCGTGCCGGTGACCGACGCGGCGCTGGACTGCATGGCCGCGCTGATCGAGTCCTGCGCCAAGGAGAGCGAGTTGATCGTGCTTTCGGGCAGTATGCCGCCGGCTTGTCCGCCGGATTACTATAAAACGCTGATCGGACGGCTCAACACGCTGCCCTGCCGCTGCGTGCTGGACGCCGACGGCGCGCGCCTGCGTGAGGGCATCAAGGCGAGGCCCTTCCTGATTAAGCCCAATCGCCCCGAGCTGGAGGAGCTGATCGGCGAGCCGCTTAAGTCGCTGGCCGATATCCGCCGCGCGGCCGATCGGCTGGTCGGCCAGGGCGTCGGCATGGTGGCCGTCTCCCTGGGCGAGGAGGGCGCGCTCATCAGCGACGGCCAGGAGGCACTCTATGCCACCAAACTGAACATCCCCGTCCGCTCGACGGTGGGCGCGGGCGATGCCATGTGCGCCGGCCTGTCGGCAGGCATCGTTCGCGGCGAATCGCTCGAAACCACGTTCCGGCTGGGCATGGCCTGTTCAGGCGCGGCGGTGATGAGCGAAGGAACGCGGCCCATCGAATGCACGGAGTGCAGCCGCCTGCTCGACCGCGTGGAGATTCGGCGGCTTTAAACGGTTCCCGGCGCGTTCAAGGACGCGCAGCGATACACTTATAATAAGAAAGGACTGTGTTTATCATGATCGGAGTGGCCGTTATGGGATGTGGCGTCGTGGGTTACGGCGTCGTGGAAATGCTCAAGGAAAACCACGAAGCGGCGCGTCGTGCCGCCGGGCAGGAGGTCTGCCCGCTCTATATGCTCGATATTCGCGAGCTGGAAGTCCCCGAGGGCGTTAAGCTGACCCATGATTTCGAGGAGATCATCGCCGACCCGAATGTGCGCATCGTCGTGGAGACCATCGGCGGCAATCGCGCGGCCTATGAGTTCACCCGTCGCGCGCTCGAATCGGGCCGTCATGTTGTGACCTCGAACAAGGAGCTGGTTGCCACGCGCGGCGATGAGCTGACTCGTCTGGCTGCCGAACATCATGTTTCCTATCTTTACGAGGCCAGCGTGGGCGGAGGCATTCCGGTGCTGCACCCGATCATGCGCTGCCTGACCGGCAACTGCCTCACCCGCGTGGACGGCATTGTCAATGGCTCGACCAACTATCTGCTCACTCAGATGCGAGAGCAGGGCGTTTCCTTCCCCGCTGCGCTGGGCGAGGCGAAGCGTCTGGGCTATGTCGAGGCCGATCCGGCGGCCGATGTCGAGGGCTGGGATGCCCGCCGCAAGATCGCCATACTGGCCAACGCCTGCTTTGACTCCCGCTTTGCCGACGAGGCGCTCGTTCCCACGCAGGGCATCAGCGCCATCACCGAGGCCGATATGTCCGCGGCTGAGGCTTTTGGCGGCGCCGTCAAGCTGATTGCGCATGCCGAGCTTCATGAGGATGGCGCGCACTGGAGCGGCTGGGTGCATCCGGCCTTTGTCCCCGCGGCCCATCCGCTGTACAATGTCTGCGACGTCTTCAATGGTATCATCGTTCACGGCGACTTTGTGGACGACGTGATGTTCTTTGGCCGGGGCGCCGGACGCCGGGCGACGGCCAGCGCGGTGGTGGGCGACGTGCTGGATATTGCCCGTTCCATCGAGTCCTTCATTCCAGCCGAGGAGCCGTCCGTCGTGCCGGCCTTCGAGCCGGTTTGCCCGACGGCGCGTCGCCGCCTGATGCGCGTCCCCGCCGAGGCCGAGGCTGTGATGCGCGTCTGCGCCCCCGAATGGGAGATTCGTCCCTGCGCCGGGGAGCTGGCCGTGATGTCGCCCGCCCTCACCGATGCGCAGTTTGACGCCGAAGCCGCCGCCCTCTCGGCCCGCGGCCTCACCTTCTCCCAGCCCCTCTACGTTCTCTAATCCCCCCGGCTGAGCCGGTTTCCGCTTGCGCTCACGCGCCAATCCTGCGAGCGACGTTTGAAGGAGTAGACTAATTTCATATGTCTTGACGACTTGCCCGGCCATAAGTTGGAGCCGGGCGAGTCTGCGTTTTGGGGGCTGGTTGCTTGCGGCGTGGGTGGCGGGGCTTTCTGCTTTGCAGGAGGAATTGCTTCTCTTGCCGTCGAGTCCTTGGCGTTACAGGTGTTGCGAGCCGTTCGTTTCTTGCAATGTGATCTCAGTTCTCCCCAGAGGGCTTTCCGCTCGCCCTCCGGACTCCTTCGGGAATATACACTGAGATGTATAAAAAAGACCTGGATTGTGAAAGAGAAAACTTGGGCGTGAAGATTGAAAAGGCTTGAAATATAAGGGGAATTTGCCGATGAACCGAGGGGTGACAGGGGCGGGAAAGGCTCGGCGATGGTTTGAAAAGGATGAATAATAATTTACAGATATGCAACTTGACTTTTGAGGTGAATGGGTGCATAATAATACACGTTGAAACGAAATAATATGCGACGCAGGAGGATATAGATCATGGAAAAGAAAGACATCAAAAAGGTTGTTCTGGCGTATTCGGGCGGACTTGATACTTCTATCATCATTCCGTGGCTGAAGGAAAACTACAACAACTGCGAGGTCATCGCGGTTTCGGGCGACGTGGGCCAGGGAACTGAGCTGGACGGCCTGGAGGAGAAGGCGCTCAAGACCGGCGCTTCCAAGCTGTATATTGAGGATCTGAAAAAGGAGTTCATCGAGGACTAC
>CAYOTH010000091.1:0-6771 GCA_964406835.1 uncultured Oscillospiraceae bacterium | reverse complement strand
CGACTGACGAACCGACGGATGCGCCGACGGATGCACCTACTGACACGCCGACGGATGCACCTACCGACACGCCGACGGATGCACCTACCGATGCGCCCATCGACACGCCGACTGACGAACCGACGGATGCGCCGACGGATGCACCTACTGACACGCCGACGGACGGGCCCACGGACGAGCCGACCGATGAACCGACGAGCGAGCCCACCGATGCGCCGACGGCGGCTCCTCTTATGCTGGGCGTTGAATCGGAGAATTACACGGCGGGGCAGTGGATGAACACTTTGCCGGTGTTTAAGCTGAGCGGTATGCCGGAGAATGC
Organism: uncultured Oscillospiraceae bacterium; assembly: GCA_964406835.1. Taxonomy (GTDB): domain Bacteria; phylum Bacillota; class Clostridia; order Christensenellales; family Aristaeellaceae; genus Firm-10. Next base: position 6,449 of record CAYOTH010000091.1, on the reverse strand, counting down.
CGACTACTGGGAGTATGCGGTGGTCGAGTACGGCAAGCGCATTGAGCTGATTGAGGGAGATCTGTACGAGACCGTGGCCGACGGGCAGTACACGCTGCGTTTCGTCATGCTGGACGATTTGGGTGATGTGGCGGCTTCCTCCGAGAACTACGATATTATGGTGGATATCACGGAGCCGGAAATCATGGTCAATACGATGACCGGCGTCAGCTACCAGATGGAGATCATTGCAAGCGACGAGCAGAGCGGCGTTGAGGCCGTTTCCATAGACGGCGGCGAAACCTGGACGCTGCTTTCGCCGGAGGAGCCGTTCCTCTATACGGGCAGCAAGACCGATAACGTCATTGCCGCCGGGAAAATTCAGGTGCGCGATCTAGCCGGCAACGTGGCCGTTTATCCGGACGAGGTGCTGCTTGAGCGAGTTTCCTATGGCGGCGGTGGTGGAGGCGGCGGGGACGATAAGCCCTATCAGCCTCATGCCAGCGGCAGCGGCGAGAGCGGCCCCGGCTACGATCAGGTGACGGTCGAGGGTGAAGCGCAGCCCATGCACGTTTTGTCGCTGGACGGCGAGGAGATGGAGCTTGAGTTGAACCTCGATGCCGCGCAGGATTTTGAGTTTGACGAAACGTATCTGCCGGTCTTCTCGATGAGCCTGGCTGTGTGGCCGACGATTCAACTGGATGAGGACGGCAACGCGCTGCCCCTTGAGGAGGCGGCGGCCGATGAAAACGCCCAGCCCGACACCATGATTCTGGAGGCGCAGATCGACGAGGGTATTGCCGGGGATTATGCCTATCGCTGGAAGATTGGCGGCGCGACCATGCGCCAGCTGATGAAGAGCGGCGTTAAATACCTCGTGCTCAAGACCGGCGATCATGTGACAACGCTGCCCACCGAGGGCTTTCTGGCGGGCGAACGCTATACCGAGCTGAAAATGCAGGGTACCTCAACGCGCCGCTTCTTCTATGACATTGTGATGAGCCGAACGCAGGCGGAGGAGAGCGACGAGCTTCGGGAGCCGATCTGCACCTCGGAAGTTTATGTGACGGTGGACGAGCAGACCACGCTTTTGAACAGCGATGAAACGCAGGAAATGTATATGATCAATGTTTTTGAGGGGCCGAGCGAGTTGCTGAGCGTTCCTTATGGCCTGTGGACGGATGAAATGCCGGATGGCGGCATAACGGAATAAAGGAGGAGGGCGAACATGAAAATGACCCTAAGAACGATCGCCTCGTGCCTTGCGGTGCTGCTGGCGGCCATGGTTTTGACCGTTCCGGGCGCTCAGGCCGATTTGGCGCTGTCCTACACGGGTGTGGTCGTGGCCGGAGAGACGCTGCCCATTTCAGCGCTCTTTGGCGGCAAGGTGGCTAGCATTCCTGTGCGCGCGGGCGATCTGGTGAAGAAGGGTGACGTGATTGCTGAAATTGCCACGACGCTCAACTATGCGCCGCTGGAGGGAACGATTACGGGCATTTACGCCGCCGAGGGCGATGTGGCCGAAAGCATTGGCGAACGCTATGGCGCGGTGCTCTATATTGAGCCGACCAATCGCTACACCATTGCGGCGACCACCGAAAAGGCCTATAACAGCAGCGAGAACAAATACGTTCACCTGGGCGAGGAGGTTTATCTGAACTGCACATCCGACGGCACCCATCGGGGAATGGGCATTGTCTCGGCGCTGACGGAAAGCGGCTATAATGTGGAAGTGACCGGCGGCGATTTCTATATGGGTGAAACAGTGAATATCTGCCGCGACTCTTCCTATTCCTCGCAGAGCCGTATCGGCCGGGGAACGGTGGGGCGCACGACGCCGGTAGCCGTCAAGGGTACGGGCAGCATCCTTAAGCTGCACGTTGAAAATGGTGATTTCGTCGAGCGCGGCGAATTGCTTTTCGAAACGGTGGATGGCATTCTGGATGGGCTGTATGCGCCCGATTGCGTGGTGACGTCGCCGCTGACGGGCATCATTTCCACAGTGGATGCTTCGGCCGGCGGTGCGGTGGGCAAGGGCGATAGCCTGGCCAAGATTCACCCCTCCGATTCCATGCAGATTGAAATCAGCGTTCCGGAGGAGGATCTGACCGTGCTGCACGAGGGGCAGGCGGTGGACATTGAGTTCTATTGGGATATTGACGAGATTAAAACCTATTCGGGCGTTGTTTCGTCGATTTCCCATTTGAGCGAGGAGGGCGAGAGTGGGCTGCGAGCCGACAAGACCTACTATAAGGCCTATGTTGACTTTACGCCGGACGAGAACATCCGTCTGGGCATGTCCGTAATCGTCTATCCTTCCGAGCAGGGAGATCAGGCCGATTCAACGGGGAACGATTAAAGAAAAGGAAGTGGAGATCAATGAAGAAGAGGATACTGTCTCTGACCCTAGTGCTTATTCTGTCGCTGAGTCTTATGCCGAGCGCTCTGGCCAGCGTGGGCGATGTTACGCTGTTCCATGCTGACAGCTCGGACGGCTATTATATCGGCGTCAATGGCGGCGCGTATATGGCCGGGAACAAGGTTTATTATGAGACGGATGACGGCAAGATGGCTGTCTATGATATTGAAAGTCGCCAAACCGAGTATTTCGACATAGCGCAGTTGCGAAATGTCGAAAACTATGAAGAGGCCAAGGCGATGATCGTGACGGGCACCAGCGAGGAGGGCAACGAATATACCGAGTATCCGAGTGTGGATACCAGCATATTTTTTGTCTACCAGGATGAACTGTACGTTGTTATGACGTTCAGCAGCTATTCTACGGACGGCAACAGCGTGGACGGCGGCCATATCTATAAGATGATCTTCGAAGATGGCGCCGTCAAGACGGAGAAAAGCGAGCTGGTCGATCTGGATTGGACGAACATGCTTGAAACCTATGACACCTATTCCTACAGCCGCTATGCCGAAAGGGCGCTGGTGACGGGGGATTATCTGGTTATCCAGACCTACGATGACGACGGCAACGAGATACTCATCAGCTTTGACTTGAAGAGCGGCCGCTCTGTCGAGCATTATGTTCAGAATGTCTATACGGCTGCTGCTGCGGATGAAGGCCAGCTGATCGTTATGACCTATGCCTACAGCGAGACCGATCCCGAGGTGGAGTTCTTCCTGTATGATATTGAAAGCGAGTCTTCGACGCCCGTGGGTACGATGGCGATTGACAACTATTCTCTGCCTGCCAATCTGTACTACAAGGCCGATACCGATACGCTGTATTATGTCATGAAGGGCGAAATCTGGGCGGCTGCCGGGTTTGATTTTGAAAATGCCATTTCCGTCAACGATTCGCCGGTTTCGGGCACGGGAGCGGCTACGCAGATGAGCAAGGACGGTTATCTCCTTCTGGCCGACTGGGAGAACATCGTTCTGCGCAACACCAATCCCGACGAGCGCGCCGAGGTGACGCTGCGCGTTGTGGACAGCACTTATCAGAATGCTGTGGACACCGCCTACTTCAAGTACACCAACGAGCATGGCGATGTTTCCGTGATTGTGGATCGCAATGCTGATATCAATGATGTGCTTCAGGCTATGATGAACCGCTCCGGTGCTGTGGATATTTACACCATCGATGTTTCTCGCAGCGAATACAGCGCGCTGTTTGAGCGCGGCTATATGGCCGAGCTGGACAAGAGCGAGCGCCTGAGCGAGGCTGTGATGAAGACCTACGAGGGTATTCGCAGCGTTGTCAGCAAGGACGGACACACCTATGCGCTGCCGCTGTCCGTGTACGGCTCGACCATGGGATGTAGCTTGAGGGCGATGGAAAAGCTGGGTCTGACCGAGGCAGATATTCCCACGACCTGGGACGGCTTCTTCGATTTCCTGGAGGCGCTGCCCGAAAAGCTGACCGAGGGCTGCGGCGTGCGCGCCTTTGAGGGCTATTACGATCAGGATAGCCTGAGAATCAACCTGTTTACGCTGCTGTTTAACGACTACCAGTCCTACATCAATTCCAGCGATAACTATTCCTTCAACACGCCGGAGCTTAAGAGCCTGCTCGAGCGGCTTGAGAACCTGGATCTGGGCGCGCTGGATGTGCTGGAGACGACCTACGACGAGGAAAACGATATCTGGTATGACAATTATGACGAGCGTGAGTACCTCTTCGAAACCTATGTGCCGGTGACGGTGCAGAGCGGCAGCTATTATGGCACCGTTCACCCGATGATGCTGAGCATCACGGAGGGCGAGCCGGCGCTGAACGTCAATTTGCAGGTTGCCTTTATCAATCCGTTCTCCGAGCATGTGGACGAGGCGATCGCTTATCTGGAGACGATGGCTGATTCGCTGGATACGTCCGACCGTTATTCCTTCTACGATGATCTCAACGAGCCGATTCGCTATCCCGATTACGAGGAATACAAGGACAACATTGCCGAGTGGCTCAAAACGACTGAGGAGAGCAAGGCCACGTGGGTGGAGAAGCTGGATAAGCTGAAGGCGGCGGACGATCCCGATGAGGAGGAGATTGCGACCTGCGAGGAAGCCATTTCCAATTACGATGAGCAGCTGGCCGACTTGCAGACGACGCTGGAGGATATGGAGAAAATCTACTGGCTCATCAGCGCCGAAACCATTGAGCGTTACCGCGCGCGTGCGCAGTACATTAAGCCGATGACCTATGACTGCACGACGGTCACGAGCGACGATGATACCGATACCATCTGGTCGCTCATTATGCAGTATCGTGATGGGGCGATGGGCGTTGACGAGCTGCTGCAGTCCATTGACAAGAAGGTTCAGATGATGCGCTTGGAGGGCAACTGATTCTTCAGCCCGGAATGAACGCGGCCTGCCGCCCAAGAAAGACTCCTGGGCGGCAGGCCTACCAAAAATAACGAGCCGTTTTAGACGGCTCTGATCCGGAGGATGCAGGTGTATACGAAAAAAAAGTATGTGCTGCCGTTTTTGCTGCCGGGTCTGGCGGGCATACTGATCTTTTATATCATTCCATTCCTGGGCGGAATCTGGTACAGCGTTACTGACGGCAGCTATAAAAATGCCTTTGTGGGCTTTCAGAACTACAAAAACGTCTGGAGCAATCCGATGTTTCAACTGGGTCTGAAGAATACGATGATACTGTCTCTGATCTGCGCGCCGCTTTTGTGGGTGCTTTCCTTTGGCCTGTCGGTGCTGCTTAATCGGATCCGGCCCGCAGGCGGCTTTTTCAGAAGCAGTGTGCTGTTGCCTTATCTGATGCCGTCCTCCGCCGTTTTGATTATCTGGCTTTTGTGGTTTGATTACGGCGGGCCGATCAATCACTTTTTAACGGCGCTGGGGCTGGAACGCGTACTTTGGCTACAGAATGCCTCGCTGCGCGTGCCGATTGTGCTGATGTTCCTGTGGAAGAACTTGGGCTTTTGCATTGTCATTTTCGTGGCGGCGCTTCAGTCCATTCCGGAGCCACTGTATGAATACGCCACGCTGGAGGGCGCGTCTTTCCGTCAGCAGGCCTTCGGCATTACGCTGCCGCTGATTGTTCCCTCGGCCTTTCTGGTGTTTATCCTGGCCTGGATCAACGCCTTCAGAATCTTCAAGGAAGTGTATTTCATCGGCGGCGCTTATCCGGATGAGGCTGTTTATACGCTTCAGAATTACATGAACAACATGTATTCCAAGCTGAATTATCAGAACGTAACGACGGCCGCCTATTCCTTTGCCATTATTGTTTTTGCGCTTTTTGGCGTGCTGTTCTATATCCAGAAGCGCGCTCAGCGCGGCCTGACTTGAGGGGAGGCGAATGGACATGATACAGAAAAAAGGGCTTCGCTTTCGGATTGTCTGCACGCTGCTGTTTCTCATGGCACTGGTCATGCTCCTGCCCATGGTGCAGACGTTTCTGTATTCCTTCTCGTCAATTGAGGATATGAAGGCCTACATGAAGACGCGCAATAACTTTGATGATACTGCTTGGATGGATTCGCGCCTGTCGCCGCGTATGTTTTCGCTCGGCCAGTATTACCAGATCCTGATTACCGACAACACGGTTCTGCGTTTGTTTGTCAATTCGGTGATGTATACGGCGCTGATTCTTCTGGGGCAGGCGATTGTCATTCCGGCCATGGCCTTCGCCCTGAGCAAATTTCGCTTTCCGGGGCGAGACGGGCTGTTCTTTGTGATTATTCTGCTGATGCTCCTGCCCTTCCAGGTGACCATGGTGCCTAACGTTTTGACGCTGCGGGCTATGGGGCTGCTGAACACAATCTGGGCGGTTGTTCTGCCCATGTGGTTTACGCCGTTTTACATTTTCCTGGTGCGGCAGTTTATGGTCAGCCTGCCCGGCGAGCTGATTGAAGCGGCCTCCATTGACGGCGCCGGAACATTCAGAACGTATGTCCACATTGTTCTGCCGGTTTGCCGGCCGATTCTTGGCGCGGCGGCGGCGCTGTCCTTTGCCGATTGCTGGAACCTGGTCGAGCAGCCGCTGACCTACCTGACCG
>CAYOTH010000090.1:0-6803 GCA_964406835.1 uncultured Oscillospiraceae bacterium | reverse complement strand
CCTCTATTATATCAGAAAAGGCCGCTTTTTGCGACCTTTTTTGACAGGCTGAGGCATGACCAAAATCATGCCTGTTCCACAAAATTCAGTTTTACTGTCTTACGAACACCGAGCTATCCGCCCGCATTTCTTTTTAAAGGAAGTGGGCGGATTTTGTCTTTTGTGCGACTGTCTTGCTTCATGAGGGAAAAACGGTGTATAATAACATATAGACTCATCAAACAGGATGTGAAATTATGAAGTTTGTGCATTTGGCCGATCTGCATCTGGGCCGGTCGCTGTCGGAATTCAGCCTCATTGATGTGCAGCGGGATATTCTGGAGCAGATTGTCGATTATGTGGGGAAAAATGACGTGGACGCCGTGCTGATTGCCGGCGATGTCTATGATCGCGGCGCACCTTCCATTCAGGCGGTGAATTTGCTGGACGGCTTTTTGACGCTGCTTGCGCAAATGGGCAAGCCGGTGCTGCTCATTGCGGGGAACCACGATTCGCCCGAGCGGCTGTCTTTTCTCAGCCCGCTGCTCGAGCACAGCGGCGTCTATATCGCGGGAGATTATCGCTTGGGCCAGCCGCCAGTCACGCTGCAGGATCGCTTCGGGCCGGTCAATTTCTATCTTTTGCCCTTTTTCAGGCCGGGATATATCCGCGCGCAGACCGAGGGCGAGACGATTACCAACTATGATGAGGCGGTGCGTTGCGCGGTGCGGCACATGAAGGTGGATTCTTCGGCGCGCAATGTGCTTTTGGCCCATCAGTTTGTCTGCGGAACGGGCGGCATGCCGCTGCGCTCCGATTCGGAAATGCTCTTTGTGGGCGGCACAGAACTGGTGAGCACGGAGGCCGTGCGCGGCTTTGATTATGTGGCTCTGGGCCATCTTCATCAGGCGCAGCGCGTGGGCAGCGATACGGTACGCTATGCCGGAGCGCCGCTTAAATACGCCCTGGGGGAGTCGGGGTCTTTAAAGAGCTTCACGGTGGTGGAGTTGGGCCCCAAGGGAACGATTGACAGCGAGGCCGTGCCGCTTAAGCCGAAGCTTGATTTGCGGATGCTGCGCGGGCGGCTGGATGAGTTGCTGGCGCTGCCCGAATCGGCGGCGGACGGTGATTTTCTCGAGGTGCGCCTTACCGATGAAAACCCGGTTTTCGATGCCATGCAGAGGCTGCGCGCGCGCTATCCCCGCGTGGTCAACGTGCGCCGCGAGCGCGATATGGCCTTGAATCGTCCAACTGGCTCCATGGCGGCCCTTCGGCGCGTTCAGCGCGATCCGATGAGCGTGTTCGCCAGCTTTTATGAGGAAACGAGCGGACAGGCCATGACGCCGGAGGAGGAACAGGAAATACGCGATGCGCTGCGCGAGGCGCGGGAGGAGGAGGACGCATGAGACCCATCAAGCTGAGCATGGCCATGTTTGGCCCCTACGCTCATGAAACGACGATTGACTTTGGCGCGCTGGGCGAAAGCGGCGTCTTCCTGATCACCGGCGATACCGGCGCGGGCAAAACCACGATATTTGACGCCATCGTCTATGCGCTGTATGGCCGCGTGACCAACGAGCGACGCAGCGGCGCGGGGATGCGCAGCGATTACGCCTCGCCCTCGGAGGCGACGTTTGTCGAGCTGACGTTTGAACATGCAGGGCAGATTGTCTCGATTCGCCGTTCGCCTTCCTATGAACGGCTGGCACGCCATGGCGGCACCACGCGGCAGGAGCCGAAGGTCTGCCTGACGCTGCCGGGACGGCTGCCGATCGAAAACGACAATGACGTTCAGCGCGAAATTCATGCCCTTTTAAGGCTGGATTATACGCAGTTCAAGCAGGTTTCGATGCTGGCGCAGGGCGAGTTTCTCAATTTGCTGCTGGCGAAATCGCGGGAACGCGAGGAGATTTTCAGAAAGCTGTTTGGCACGCACGTCTGCGAGCGGCTCTGCGGCATACTGCGTCGCCGCGCCGAGGAAAAGCAGGCGGAGGTGGAGCAGCTCGAGCGCGAGATGATGGCAGGGCTTTTGGAATTGCGCCTGCCCGAGACGCCTTCGGTCGATTCGGCGGCAGACGCGCAGACGCTTCTGCCTCAGGCCGAGGCGGCCATTGAGGCGGATGCCCAGCGCGGCGAGGCGCTCAGGGTTCAGATCATGGCGGCTAAGGCTGATTATGATGCGGCCGTGCGCAAAAAGGCGCAGGAGGAGCAGGCCCATGCGCTCTTTGCCCAGCTGGATGAGGCGCAAAGCCGCGAAAAGGCGCTGGCCGCGCGCGCTCAGGAGGCCGACAAGAGGCGGCAGCTTCTGGAAAAGGCCGAGCGTGCCGAAGCACTGGGCGAGGCCGGAGCGCATCTGGAAGCGGCGCGCCGCCGCAGCGACGAGGCCCGAGGCGCGCTTTCAGGTATGCAGGAGCGCTTAAAGGAGATCGAAGAGCGGCAAAAGGCTGTTTCCGAGGCGATGAAAACGCTGCCTGAACTGAATAATCGCCTAGAGACGCTGACGGCGCAGCGCCTTGAGATGGACAAGCTCATGCCGCGCTTTGAGGAGCGGGAGGTCTGCGCGCGCGACGTCCAGGGACAAGGGCGGCGCTTTGAAGGGCTGAAGGCTCAGGCTGCTCAGGAAGAGGAGCAGCTGTGCAGGCTTCGGGCGGCGCTGGATAAGCTGGCTGCCAACATTGACGAGGGCGTTCGCGCTGAAGGGACGCTGGCTCAGGAGGCGAGCCGCAAAAGCGAATTGGAAAAGCGTATTCAGGATATGGAACGCCTGAGCGCGCTGTCTGAACGGCTGGCGAAAAGCCGCGCCTATCTGCGCGATTGTCTGGAACGGCAGCGCCGCGTTGAGCAGGAGCTTACGGCGGTCGAGGCCTATTATAACGAGTCGTATACGCGCTATCTGGCCTCGCAGGCCGGTCTGTTGGCGCGCGATCAGCTGCGAGAAGGGCAGCCCTGCCCGGTGTGCGGCTCGACGCATCATCCGTATCCCGCGCCGATCAGCGATGAAATTCCCTCTTCGGAGCGGCTGGAACGCCTCAAAAAGGAGGCCGAGACCCGGCGTGCGGCGCGGGAAAAGCTGGTGCGGGACAACACCGAGCTGGCTGCGCATGTCCAGGAGGACAGCCAGCGCGTGAGCGAAATGCTTGAGGCTCTGGGTATCGAGAATGATGCGCACGTTCTGGCGGCCGAACGGCTTAAGGCCGGGCTTCAGCTCCGGGAAACGACGGCCACGATGGCCCGGCTCTCCCTTCTTGTGCAGCGCGTGGCGGAGGATCGGCGTCGCCAGGAAACGGGCAAGGTGGTGCTTTCTCAGGCTGAGGCGCAGCAGGCCGAAACACAGAAAGCGCTCTCTCAGCAGGGTGAGGCGCTGGCTGCGGCGCGGGAGCGGCTCAAGGCGCTCACACAGGCGCTGGGTGATTATGCGGCGGCGGACGATGCTCGATCAGCGCTTTCCCGTCTGGTGCGCGAGCAGAAGCAGCTTCAAGAGCGCATCGATACCATTCGCGAGGCGGCGCGTTTAAGCGAACAGGCGCAAAGCGAGATCGCCGGTCGGATCAACGGCTTAAAGCAGGATGCTCTCGAGGCTGAAGAGCGTGCGCAGCAGGCTTTTAAGGCGTTTGACGAGGCGCTGCGGGCGCAGGGATTTGCGGGCGAAACCGACTGGCGGGCGGCGCGGCTTGAGAACGAACAGCGCGCCCAGCTGCGCGATCAGCTGTCGGCCTATGATCGCCAAAGGGCGCTGTCTCAGGCCGATATCGAGCGGCTGAAGGCCGAAACAGCCGGAAAAACGGCCGATCATGGCGCACAGGAGCAGGCCAATCAGGTCTCGGAGCGACTGGAAAGCCTGCGGCGCGAGCAAGCCGATGTGCTCAGCCGACGCGAGCGCAACGCCCGTCAGCTCGAAAGGATGCGCGATGTTCAGGCGCGCTATCTCGCTGCCGGAAACGATTTGGCGCGGGTGCGGCATCTGGGGCAGCTTAGCGAGGGGCGCATGACGCAAAAGCAGCGCGTTTCGTTTGAGCAGTATGTGCAGCGGGGATATCTTGAGCAGGTGCTCGTTCATGCCAACAGGCATCTTCTGAGCATGACTGACGGTCGTTTTGAATTAAGACGGCGCGAACAGCTGGAAAAGCTGCGCGATGGTGCGCTGGAACTCAATGTGATGGATTACCACAGCGGCCGGGAGCGCGCGGCGGCCTCGCTTTCGGGCGGCGAAGCCTTTTTGGCGTCGCTGTCTATGGCGCTGGGCCTGAGCGAGACCATTGCCGAGGAAGCGGGCGGCGTGCAGATTGATACGCTGTTTGTGGACGAGGGCTTCGGCTCGCTCGACCCGGCGGCGCTCGATCAGGCGGTATCAACGCTTTTGCGGCTGGGCGAAGGTTCCCGTCTGGTGGGCATTGTCTCGCACGTCGAGGAGCTGCGCCGCCGCGTGCCGCGCCAGATTGTCGTGGAGGCGGCGCCGGATCGAGGCAGCCGGGCGCGCGTTTTGTGCGATTGAGAACCGGGATAAAATTAATTTGATTGCGCGCGACAGCGCTTCATCAGGCTGATACAATAGAAAAACATTCTGCATTTATTGCGAGGAGGCCCTGTTATGCTGGAAAAATACGCTTTGAAAATGCCCGACATACTGCTGCCTGATCCTTCTGTCGATTTGACGCGCTGGGCCGTTGTGGCCTGCGATCAGTTTACATCTCAGCCCGAATACTGGGCGCGTGTTTCTGAGTTTGTGGGAAAGGCGCCCTCGACGCTGAACATCATCTATCCCGAGGCGTGGCTCGATCAGGGCGATGGCCGCATTGAGCAGATCAATGCGGCCATGGCCGAAGACCTCAAGACCGTGCTGACGCGCCGCGTTCACGGCTTTGTGCTGGTTGAGCGCAACATTGCCTCTGGACGGCGTCTGGGCCTGATGGCGGCGATTGATCTGGAGAAGTACGATTACAACAAGGGCTCTTCCTCGCTGGTTCGCGCGACCGAAGGAACGATTCTGGAGCGCATTCCGCCGCGCGTTCGTATTCGTGAGCATGCGCCGCTGGAAACGCCGCATGTTATGCTGCTGCTTGACGACCCGAAGAAGACCTTCATCGAGCCGCTGTATGCGCGGCGCGATGCGCTGGAAAAGCTGTACGACTTTGAATTGATGGAAAACGGCGGTCATATCCGCGGCTGGCTGGCCGACGAAACCGGCCTGGAGGAGACGCTTTCGGCGCTTTACGATCAGGCGGACGGGCTGCTCTTTGCCGTGGGCGACGGCAATCACTCGCTGGCGACGGCCCGGCGCTGCTGGCTCAATCTGCGTGATAGCCTGAGCGAGGAGGAGCGTGCCACGCATCCGGCCCGCTGGGCGCTGGTTGAGATCAACAATCTGTATGATCCGGCGCTGGTCTTTGAGCCGATTCACCGTACGCTGTTCGGCGTGACGGGCGCGGCCTTTAAGGCAGCGTTTAAAGTCTGGATGGAGGACAAGGGCATGGCTCTGCGCGCCTGTGCGGCGGAGGAGGCTATGTTTACGCTGGTGGATGGAGCGCAGGACGAATTCTTTGCGCTGGACAAGCTGGACAACCCGCTGCCGCTTAATACGCTGCAAAAGTTCCTGGATGAGTGGCTTGCGGGGATTTCAGGCGCGTCGATTGATTACATTCACGGCGAGGAAGCTGTGCGTTCGCTGGCTGAAAAGGGGGCCGTGGGCCTTCTGCTTCCGGCGATGGACAAGCAGACGCTTTTTGAAAGCGTTCGCCGGGGGGGCGCGCTGCCGCGCAAGACCTTCTCCATGGGCGAGGCCAACGAGAAGCGCTATTATCTCGAGTGCCGACAGATTGCGGCCGAATAAAGCCGCGTTCAAACGGACGAATCGATAAAAACGGAGGGACTATACGATCATGGCACGGGTATTTTTGCGCAAGACGCGTGAAACGCGCGTTCATTCCGGGCATCCGTGGGTGTTTTTGTCCGATACGGAAAAGGTGGAGGGCGAATTTGTCAATGGCGACGTGGTGGATGTCGTCAGCTGGCGCGGCACCTTTCTGGGCAAGGCCTTTTACAATCCGAAATCTCAGATCGCGCTGCGTATGCTGACCACGCACGACGAGCCGGTGGACGAGGCGTTTTTCCGCCGCCGCGTGCAGACGGCCTGGGAATATCGCCAGCGTTTCTGCGATCCGATGAGCTGCCGACTGATCTATTCCGAAAGCGATTTTCTGCCCGGCCTGATTGTGGATAAATTCGGCGATGTGCTGGTTGTGCAGTCGCTTTGTCTGGGCATTGACCGCTGGAAGGATGTCATTGTGCGCGCGTTGGTGGATATCGTTGCGCCGCGCGGCATCTATGAGCGCGACGATGTGCCGGTGCGCCGTCTTGAAGGCATGGCGCAGACGACCGGCCTGCTCTGGGGCGAGGTTCCTGACGGCGTGGATATGTGGGAAAACGGTATTCACTTTACTGTGGATGTCAAAAACGGCCAGAAGACCGGCTTTTTCCTCGATCAGAAGGAAAACCGCGCCGCGCTGGAGAAGCTGGTCAAGGGCGGCCGCGTGCTGGACTGCTTCTGCCATAACGGCTCGTTCTCGCTGCATGCCGCCAAATACGGCGCGGCCGATGTGCTGGGCGTGGATATTTCCGAGGAGGCGCTGGTGGTGGCCCGCGAAAACGCGCGCTATAACGGCCTGGACAACGTACGCTTTGAGGCGCATAACTGCTTTGACCATCTGCGCGAGCTGACCGAGGCAAAGGAAAAGTTCGACGTGGTGATTCTCGATCCGCCGGCCTTCACCAAGACCCGTTCAGCGGTCGAGGGCGCGCTGCGCGGCTATAAGGAGATCAATCTGCGT
>CAYOTH010000089.1:0-6859 GCA_964406835.1 uncultured Oscillospiraceae bacterium | reverse complement strand
GCCTGCAGCCGGGCATCATTATCGACAACCGCACCGAGATCGAGCAGGATCTCTGGACGCCCGAGCAGTGGCAGCCCACCGAATGGGTGCGTCATCCCGAAACGGGCGAGCTGGTGACCTGGGAAGCCTGCCAGACGTTCTGCTGGTCGTGGGGCTATCACCGCGACGAGAACCAGTGGAAGAGCCCGGAAATGCTCATCCGGATGCTGGTCAACACCGTCTCCTGCGGCGGTAACCTGCTCATGAACGTCGGCCCGACAGCGCGCGGCTATCTCGATTACCGCGCCGAGGAAGCGCTCAAGGTCTATGCCGACTGGATGAAATACAATTCCCGTTCGATCTACGGCTGCACCATGGCCGAGCCGGAATTCACCGCGCCGGCCGACTGCCGCTTCACGCAGAGCCAGGACGGCAAGCGCCTCTACCTGCACATCTTCGCCTATCCCTTCGGCCATCTTCAGGTGCATGGCCTGGCGGGCAAAATCGACTATGCGCAATTCCTGCATGACGGCAGCGAAGTGCTCTACACTGAAAAGAGCATGAAGCACTTCGGCGAGGCTCTGCCCCACGGCGACGATCTGGTCATCTTCGAAATGCCCAAGGTCAAGCCGCACTCTCTGGTGCCGGTCATCGAAATCTTCCTGAAGTAAGCCTGTTTAAATCGCCGCCTCCGCGCTTTCAACGGAGACGGCGATTTTTTTAACGCGCCGGGAAAGCCGGATAGACGAACGGCTCCATGTGCGCTTTCAGGAAAGGCTGCCTCCTAAAAGCAACGCCCCGCGGCCAACCACGCCGCAAAGATGTGAGCGCTGCGCTTTAAAGCCAATAGACATACGCCCCAACGGACGCCTTATACAAACGCAGCCCAGGAAGCCAACGCGAGCCGAATAAGAGAGGGGCTTCGTCGTGAAAACGCGCCATTCAGAAGAAGCAAGGCCAAGTGCAGAGGCGGCGCGGCGTTGACAACCTCACTCGGACAGGACGGCTTCGAACACGCGATTTAACGTCAACCCATGCAAGGCAGGCGGCTCCATCTGCCAATCCAAGCGGCCTGAAAACTGTTTTCCCAACTCCAACGGCAGAAAGCGAGACGTTTTGCCTCTCCTGAACAGATTCATGCCCGGTTTAGCCCCGTCTGTTCAGATAAAAACCGCGCGGCGGGGAAGATCATCTCCCCGCCGCGCGGTTTTGTTATTGAGCTGTATAAAAGCCGTAGTTGCCGGATGTAGAATAAAGCGTGTCATCACGCAGAGGCTGCGTCGCGTCCAGCGCGCCATAGCAGACCACGTCGGCAGGCAACGTCCTCTGCCCCATCATCACGGCGCGCGCCGCTTTGAGCGCCTCTTCGTCGTAGAGCGTGCCACAGGGGAACTGCTGCGCCTGCGTGAGCACCCCCAGCACCGTATCGGGGTACCACGGGCTGTCCACCCGGTTCATGACCACCGTCCCCAAATCGAGCAGCGTTTCATAGCTTTCGCCCCGGCCCAAGAGATAGAGCGTTTTGGCCAGGCGCATGGTGTCCGTGCCTTCCGTCAGGCCCAATCCCGGCAAAATCAGGATGGCCAGAATCAGCGCGGCGCATAGGAATCGTTTCATGGTTTTTGGACTCTCCTGTTTCGATATTTCCGTGCATTTCCGAAGTTATGCACCGATTATATCACATCTTATGCACATGTTGCAATCCTTTTGTAATAACTTCGAAATATTTAACGCGGTTTTGGCGCGCCAAAAGATCAGCAAAACACTGCCGAAGGCCCTGTCCGACGAAAAATCAGCCTTTTCAATCAAATAGCCTATGGGGCGTTGTTTTTCGCGCAGCGCTAAATTGCCGAATTTTCCCCATCCTCCGCCCCTTAATTTCCGCTCTGGCGAAGGACAATGAAAGCCGTCAATTCGGTCACTTGAGTTTTTGGGACGCTCCAAGTCACGCGCCAACGCAGCTCAAAGCCTGCTGGACACGTCATTTTCCAGCGCTATCCCCGCTTTGCTCCTTGCACGCGCATGCTTTAGTGCGCGAAGAGCCGAGAGGCTCTTGTACCGATTTTGGCAGCACGCCCCCTTCCGAAGGCGTCCCCTCCTCTCACGGCGATTCAGTACAAACTCAATCCCCCGCCTCAACCCGCACGTCTTTGAACGCCGCCCCGCCAAACAGGCCGCGCCAGCTTTGGCTGTTCCTCTTTTCGCGAACTCCCCATCCGAACAGCCAAGGAAGCTCATCCCCAGACGCCATGCCCCATAGCCCCGTTTCGCCTCAAGACAAAACCCTGCCTTCCCGGCCAGTCGTCCACGGAAAGCGGGGTTTTGTTACTCTTGGGGGAAAAGCGCTTTTCAGGCTTCGTCCGGCGCGCGTTCCAGCGTAAACTCGAACGTTGCGCCCTGGCCCGGCTCGCTCTGCGCGCTGATCTGCCCGTTCATGTGCTCGCAGACCAGCTTGGCAATCGACAGGCCGAGTCCTGTGCCTGTGGTACGCATTCGCGATTTATCGGCCTTATAGAAGCGCTCCCAGATATAGGGCATATCGGCCGGGGTGATGCCTGCGCCGGTATCGCGCACACCGACGATCACACGCCATCCCTGAGCGCGGGCATAGACGATGATGTCACCGCCCTCGGGCGTGAAGGAGAGCGCGTTGTCCAGAAGGATGATGAGCACCTGCAAAATGCGATCCTCGTTGCCCAGCGCGGGCGGCAGTGCTTCGGGACAATCGGCGCGCAGACAAACGCCGCATTCGTCCGCGCGCTTTTTGAGGCGACGCACTGCCCCTTCGAGGATGCCCTCAAGGCGAAGCGGCTCCAGCTCAATCTGAATTTTTCCGCTTTGCAGGCGGCTCATATCCAGCATTTCGCCGATCAGCTTTTCCAGGCGCAGCGTTTCCTGGTAGATCACGCGGTAGCAGTCCATTTTTTCTTCGTCGGTTTCGATATAGCCGTCCAGCAGCGGCTCGACCATGCCGCGGATACCGGTCAGCGGCGTGCGCAGTTCATGCGACACATTGGCCACATAATCGCGGCGCAGCTGCTCCAGCCGCTCGGCCTCGGAGACATCGCGCAAAAGCCCGACCGCGCCGATAATCTGCTGATCCGCGCCGGTAAACGGCCAGACAACCGCCTTAATGCTGCGGCCCGAGACATTGGTCCACTGCGCCTCGCAGCGTGCCCCGGCCGACATGGCCTCAAAGAGCATGTTCATCAGCCGCTGATGATCGATATGCCCGGCGCGCCGCTGCCATGAGGGCAGTTCAAGCAGCTCAAGCGCCGCGTTGTTGTGGTGCAGTATGCTGCCGCTCTGATCGACGGCCACGATGCCCTCGCCAATGCCCGAGAGAATCTGTTCGAGCTTGGCCTTCTCGTTTTGCAAATCGAAGATCGTCTGTCCCAGCCGGGCCGACAGATCGTTCAGCGTGCTGCCCAGTTGACCGATTTCGTCCTGCTCGGACAGATGGGCGCACTCACCGTAATGCCCCTGGGCGATATATCGCGCGGTGCGGTTCAGACGGCTAATCGGCTCGGTAATGCGTCGGCTCATGAAGTAGGCCAGACCCATGGAGAGCGCCGCCGCCGCCGCCAGCGAAAGCGCCATGACTTTGGCCGCCGAAAAGGCCGCGCCGTGGATGTCGTCCATGCGCCGGTAGAGCAGCAGCGCGCCGCAGATCCGGCTCCCGCCTGGCGTCATTTCATAGACCGGCGCACCGGCGAAGACCACGCGGCAGCCCAGCATGGCCACAAAGCGCACGCTCGATTCAACGCTGCCGTTCACCAAAATCTTTTCAGCCATGCCGCGATCGACTGAATCGGCGATGAGCGTACGTTCGAAGCCCGCGTCGGGCAACACCGTTTCGGCGCGCCCCGCCTTGCCGGGAATATGCCGCGCGATATAGGCCGCGTTGATATAGATCACCTGCGAATCGGTCAGCTCCTCGAGCGAATGCACCGATTCATACGAAGGATCGCCGCCGCTCTGCGTGAGGATATTGGCCGCCACGCGCGCCTTGTCAATCAGCTCCTGCGTGGCCACCTCGAGCGTATAGCCGCTCATCAGCGCATAGCATGTGATGGCCGAAAGCACTGTAACCGCCACTGACAGCGCCAGATACCCGGCCAGCATTTTGCCGAATATGGTGCGCCGGGGCTTTTTATCACCGTTTATGCGCTTCACGCCTTCTCTGCCGCCCTTCAAACCGTCTCAAAGCGATAGCCCACGCCCCAGACTGTGCGTATATCCCAGCTATTGTCGCTTTTGCACAGCTTGGCGCGAATGCGCTTAATGTGGCTATCCACCGCGCGCGTATCGCCCAGAAAGTCATAGCCCCAGATGCTTTGCAGCAGATGCTCCCGGCTGAAGACCATGCCCGGATTGGAGGCCAGCGTCCACAGTATTTCGATCTCCTTAGGCGTGCAAGGAACGACCTCGCCATCCAGCCGCACAACAAAGGCGCTCATATCAATTGAAAGATTGCCGACAGTGAGCTGCGTCTCCCGGTTTTCCTCGCGGAATTCGCGCATACGCCTGAGCACCGTCTTCACGCGGGCCAGCACCTCACGCGGGCTAAAGGGCTTGGTCACATAGTCGTCCGCCCCCAGCTCCAGCCCCAGCAGCTTATCAAATTCCTCGCTCTTGGCGCTCAGGATAATAATCGGCACGCTGCTGTCCCGGCGAATTTCCCGGCAGACCATCAGCCCGTCCATTTTCGGCATCATAATATCGAGCAGGATCATATCGGGATGCTCCCGACGCGCCAGCTCCAGCGTCTTTTCTCCATCATACGCCGAAATGATCTGATAGCCCTCCCGCTTAAAATACGCGTTGAGCGACTGATGCACATTGGGATCATCATCGGCAATCAGCACTTTATAGCCCGTCTTCTGCTCGTCCATGAGACATACCTCCTTTTAGGCGCCTGCGCGCCGCCTGCTTAATTCTTATTCAAAATCAGTATAATCTCAAATTGTGTCAAAGTCAAGGCACCCCTCCAAACAATCCGTTTCCATCCGGGTAGTACCGAGTTCCCCTTGCGCTCACGCGCCAATCCTGAAAATGACTTTAATCGAACAGGAATCTTTGATAAATCAAGATGCCTTCCCCGGCCATAAATCGGAGCCGGGTAAGGCGGTCTGACTTGCGGAGATTTCTGTTTTTCAAGGCCTGCGCGTGGAACGGTTAGCGCCCGGCGCGGGAGAGCTGCTCCCGAATGGCTTCCAAAAAGGCCTCGCCATAGCGCCCGGCCTTGTACGCACCAATGCCGGAGACTTCACGCAGCTCGGCCATCGTGTGCGGAGCGCGCCGCGCCATATCCTGAATGGTAGCGTTGGAAAAAATCACGAAGGCCGGAACACGCTCGCTCTGGGCCAGCGCAGAGCGTACCTGCTTGAGACGTGCGTACAGCGTCTCATTGACCGCGACCTGCCGCGCCGCCTTTTTCAGCGCGCGCTCGTGACGATATTCCTCTCGGGAGCGAATGCGCACCACGACGCGCTCATCTTTCGCCAGCGGCCGGGCCAGGCGTATCACGCGGTAATCGCCGTCCTCCTGCAAAATGCCCATTTCGAGCAGCCGGTCAACCAGCGCGCGCACATCGTCTCGAGGCATTTTCTCCAGCTCGCCATAGCCGCTCACATCGTCCAGCTGACGACTGAGCACATCACGAGCGTTGCTGCCCCGCAGCACCTTGACCAGCATTCCCGCGCCGACGCCGTGAAGACAGTAATCCCAGATCGCGCCGACCGCCAGAATGACCTTGCGCGCCTCCCGGGTGTAATCACGCTCGGAAACATGTCCCAGACAGACGCCGCAATAGCCGCAATCCGCGCCGGGCGCCTCGCCGAAATAACTGAGGATAAATCCGCGCAGGCAGTGCGTCGAGTGACAGTAGGCGACCATCTGATCCAGCCGCCTGTACTCCTGCTGCTTCACCTCAAAGCGCTCATCGACCGTAAGCGCTTCGTTATCGTCGCCATGCTCGATGAAAAAGCGCGCCGTCTGGATATCGGATGCGGCGAAGAGCAGTATGCACTCGGCCTTCGCGCCGTCCCGCCCGGCTCGTCCCGCCTCCTGATAATAGCTTTCGAGGTTCTTGGGCATGTTGGCGTGCAACACATAGGCGACGTTGGACTTGTCTATCCCCATGCCAAAGGCGTTCGTGGCCACGATCACCTCGGCACGATCAAAGACGAAATCCTCCTGATTGCGCGCCCGCTCAGCCTCGCTCAGCCCGGCGTGATAGCGCGTGGCCGGAAGTCCTGCCTCCTGAAGCGCCGTGCAGAGCTGCTCGACGCCCTTGCGCGTCGCCGCATAGACAATGCCGCTGCTGCCCGCGTGCTCGCGCGCATAGCTGACAATCCAGCCGGTGCGATCCTCCACCTCGATCACGTCAAAAAAGAGATTGGGCCGATCAAAACCGGTGGTGACCGGCAGCGGATTTCGCAGCTTCAACAGGCGGATGATATCGCTGCGCACGCGCGCCGTGGCCGTGGCGGTAAACGCACCCACCGGCGGGCGAACGGGCAGCTTTTCAACGAAGGCGGCAATCTTGAGATAGCTTGGGCGGAAATCCTGCCCCCACTGGGAAACGCAGTGCGCCTCGTCCACCGCCACCAGTGACACCTCGGCCTGACAGGCGAATTCGAGAAACTCAGCCGTCTCCAGCCGTTCGGGCGCGACATAGATAATCTTATAGCGCCCCTGCGCCGCCCGACGAAGCGCCGTGGAAATCTGCCCGGCCGTCAGCGAGGAATTGATATACGCTGCCGGAATGCCCGCGTGAATCAGCGCCGTCACCTGATCGCACATCAGCGAAATCAGCGGCGAGATCACCAGCGTCACGCCCGGCTTGGCCAGCGCGGGAATCTGATAGCACATCGAC
>CAYOTH010000088.1:0-6884 GCA_964406835.1 uncultured Oscillospiraceae bacterium | reverse complement strand
GGCTGCTATAACTGCGACGGCTTCAAGATCGATTTTGCCAACTGTATGCCGCTGGGCAAATATGTGCAGGCGCATGAGGACAGCGTGTGCGGCGTGGAGCTGCTCAAGCGCTTTATGATGATGATGCGCAACGACGCCAAGGCGGTTAAATCGGACGCGCTGATTAACTGCTCCTGCGCGCATCCGTATTTCGATGAGATTGTCGATCAGGCGCGGCTGCACGATTACGACGGCTGTCAGCGCAGCGCGCTTTCCGTGCTGGGCTATCGGGCGGCGCTGTATAAGGCGGCGCTGCCGGACGTCCTGATCGATACGGACGCAGGCGGTATTGGCTCGCGGCGCGATTTTGAGCGCTGGGTGAAGGGCTGCGCCGCGCTGGGCGTGCCCGATCTGTATTATCTTTCAGGCAGCGGCGATGTGCGCCTGACCGATGCGGATGCGGCGCTGATCCGCGCCTGCTGGGCGGATTATGAAAGGGTGAGGGCGGCACGATGAAGATACTCACATTCAGCTTTGATGACTGCGAGATCTATGATCACCGCGTGTGCGATCTGATGCGGCGATATGGCCTGAAGGCGACGTTTTATCTGATTAGCGGCCAGCTGGGCATGAAGGTGCCTTTTCGCCATTATGGGCAGGATATCGTTGTGGAGCGCGTGAGCACCGCAGAGATGGCCGGAATTTATCGGGGCTTTAAAATCGCCAGCCATACGCATGCCCACAGCATGGCTGCGCCTGATCTGGTGGCGGATACTGAGCACTCGCTGTCGGAAATGTCAAAATGGAGCGGGTAGCGTGTCTGCGGGCTGGTCTATCCCGGCGGGCAGTATACGGCGGCGCAGGCCGACGCAGTGCGGACAACGTGCGTGGAATATGCTTGCGGCGCTGATCGACGAATTTCTGGTCGCGCCGAAGGAGGAGACGCTGCTTCTGCACATATTCGGCTATTCCTATGAGCTGACGAATCCGGACGCGCGGCATAACTGGGAGTATTTCGAGAAGCTGCTGGAGCGGTTGGCTGGCCGACGGGACGTTGAATATATGACCAATGGAGAAGCCGTTCAGGCGCTGGAAAACCGAAGAAAAGGATGAGTGAAAAGTGCATTTTATATCCCGGGACAAGTCGTTTTATAAGGAATTTTTCTCGCTGCTGGTGTTTATCGCCCTGCAGAATCTGGTCGTTTACTGCGTTAATCTGGCCGATAACGTGATGCTGGGCCGCTGGAGCGAGGAAGCGCTTTCGGGTGTGGCGCTGGCCAATCAGATTCAGTTTCTTTTGCAGATGATTGTTTCATCGGTGGGCGAGGGCGTCGTGGTGCTGGCCTCGCAGTACTGGGGCAAGAAGGATGTTTCGCCCATTCCGGATGTCAATGGTATCGGTCTTAAAATTGCGCTGGGCGCGGGCCTGGTCTTTACGCTGGCCGGTTTTTTTCTGCCGGAGCAGATTCTCTCGCTTCTGTGCAATGAAGCGCCGGTTGTGGCGGAGGGCGTGAAGTACATGCGCATTGTGTGCTTCTCGTATTTGTTCTATTCGGCCTCGACGGTGCTGCTGGCCACGATGCGCAGTGTCGAAAATGTCCATATTGGCATGGGTGTGTCGGTCATGGCGCTGGTGGTCAATGTGATCCTCAATTATGCGCTGATTTTTGGCCGACTGGGCTGTCCGCGTCTGGGCGTTCAGGGCGCGGCGCTGGCCACGCTCATAGCGCGCGCCTGCGAACTGATTGTCACGGCTGTTTACGTTTTGAAGATCGACAAGCGGCTGCGCATGAAGGCGAGCCAGCTCTTTGACAACAGCCGCACAATCAGCCGCGATTACATTCGCGTGGCCACGCCGGTCATTCTCTCCGGCCTGTCCTGGGGCCTGGCGCAGTTTATTCAGACTGCTATACTGGGCCATCTGGGCAGCGCGGCCGTGGCGGCCAACAGCATGGCCACGTCGCTGTTTTCGATTGTTTCGGTGGTGGCCTATGGCGCAGGCAGTGCGGCGGCGGTGTTTGTGGGTAAGCTGGTCGGTTCGGATGATCAGAGCCGACTGCATGAGTATGTGCGCACGTTGCAGGCGATGTTTCTGCTGATTGGCGTTATCACCGGAACGCTGATTTTCGTGCTGAAGGACGGCATTATTAGCATCTATAACGTGGGCGAGGGCACGCGCGCGCTGGCCCGGCAGTTTATGACGGTGCTTTCGATTACCGTGGTCGGCTCGGCCTATCAGGCTCCCTGCCTGACCGGCATTGTGCGCGGCGGCGGACGAACCAACTTTGTCTTTTATAACGACCTGATTTTCCAGTGGGGTATGGTTATCACGCTTTCACTGCTGGCGGCCTTTGTTTGGCATCTCTCTCCGGTCTGGGTGTTCCTCTGCCTGAAGAGCGATCAGATTGTCAAGTGCATTGTGGCGGCCTTTGAAGTCAACAGCTATCACTGGATTCGAAAGCTCACGCGCTAACGTTGTGGCGGCCTGTCAAAGCTTCTTTTATCAAGGGCTTGGACAGGCCGTCTTTTAGGTATGGAGGCGGGATTATACTGAAAAGTCCATAAATAATCCGAAAATGTCCATGGACGTTTTAAAAAGGCCCACTTATAATAGGGGCATGGGTCAGTGACCGAAAAAAAGAATTTGCAAGGAGAAAACGACATGAGCGAAAACAAGAGCTGGTTTTCAGAGGCGCGCTTTGGTATGATGCTTCACTGGGGATTGTATTCTCTGCTGGGCGGCGAATACAAGGGACGGCAGTGCGGCGGCGCGGACGATGGCCGCGCGGGCGAGCTGGGCGAATGGATTCAGAGCTATTTTGCCATTCCCTGCGCCGAATACGAGCAATATGTCAAGGTCTATAATCCAATTGGCTTTGACGCTGAGGAATATGTGCGTTTGGCCATGGCTGCCGGCATGAAATATATCGTCATCACCAGCAAGCACCACGAGGGTTTTGCGATGTTTAAAAGCGATGTCGATTCCTTTAATATCGTCGATGCCACGCCCTTTGGACGCGATCCCATTGCCGAGCTGGCGGCGGCCTGCAAAAAGTACGGCATGAAGCTGGGCCTTTATTATTCGCAGGAGCTGGACTGGCACGAGCCGGATGGCGGCGGATACAAAAGCGGCTATAAAAATCAGTTCTCGCGCTGGACGAATTCCTGGGATTTCCCGGATAATGAGCACAAGGATTTCTCCCGCTGCTTTGAAAAGAAGATCAAGCCGCAGGTGAAGGAAATCCTGACCAAGTACGGCGAAATCAGCGTCATCTGGTTCGACACGCCCGGCGTGATTACGCCCGAGCAGAGTCAGGAATTGTATGATCTGGTCAAGACCTATCAGCCGAATTGCCTGGTGAACAGCCGCATTGGCAATGGCCTGGGCGATTATGCCTCGATGGGCGACAATCAGGTTCCAGGTGCCAAGAAAAACCGCGATATGCTCTATGAGACGGCAGCGACGCTCAATGATACATGGGGCTATAAGAGCTACGATCAGAACTGGAAAAACCCAGCCGAGGTCATTTCGCTTTTGACGCGCCTGGCCTCACGCAATGTCAATTATCTGCTCAACATCGGTCCGGACTATCTGGGACGCATTCCGGTGGGGGCGCGCAAAATTCTTGAAGAGGTCGGCGAATGGATGAAGATCAACGGCGAGGCGGTCTATGCCACCGAGCCGTCTCCCTACAATGTCGATCTGCCCAGCGGCCCTGTGACGGAGAAGGGCGACAGCCTGTATTTCGTCATCAATCAGCCCGGCGACGAACTGATGATTCCCGGCGTGCTCAGCTCGGTGGAGGAAGCTGTCGTACTGGGTATGGGCGCAACGGAGTTTGTGCAGGAGGGTACGCTGGTGCGCGTGAAGCTTCCATCTGAGCTTAAAGAAGCGCTCTATCCGGTGGTTCGCCTGAGCGCGCAGGGCGGCATCAAGGTGGACGAGGGCCTGATTGAGCTGCCCGGCTTCGGGTTTTTGCTCAATGCCTCTTCAGACGAGCTGACGGGCCATATCTCTCTGGGCGGCGCCTGCGATGTCGATGACTGGACAGATACGACGGCGGCGGCTGTCTGGACGATTCAGGCTGAGCAGGCGGGCGACTATCATATCGATATGACGGTGAACGGCATGCACGGCATTGACCCGGTCGAGGCCGATGTGGTGCTGACGGTCAATGGCGAGACGACGATTCGCGCGGCGCGGCATGACCGCGATATCGAAGGGCTGCTGGCCCGTCATCACCGGGGCATGATTTCAGATCTGGGCTACGTGACGCTGAAGGCGGGCGAGAACCGCATTGAGCTGCGCCTGGCCAAACTGGTTGACAGCTATATGTTCCGCTTTGCCTCGATGCATTTGAGCCGTGTCTAAGGCCGCTTTCCTTTCAAGAAGTAATTTAATGAACCTTTTCGGCGTGTCGATTGAAAAATCGGCGTGCGCCGAAAAGGTTTTTTTCAATTCGCTCTTGCAGATTATGGGTGTATATAGTATAATGAAGCCAAAACTGGGATAATATACGCATGAGGTCTTTCGACGCGCGGTTATAATCGGCGCGGCGGCTCATATCCTTGCCCTAGGGGAGGTGGAGCCGATGCGTGATGAAAAAAAGCGGGCAGTGCGGCGAACGCGGCCGATTCTTGCGGCGCTTGCACTGCCGGAGGATGCTACGCAGGGCGCCGTGCGGCTGACGGTGCTGGGGCGACGTGAGCTTCTTTCAGAAAACCATCGCGCGATTGCCGAGGTGAGCGAAGAACGCATTCGCCTTTCGGGGCCGGACGGGCTGATCAGCATAAGCGGCGAGCATCTTTTTCTGCGCGATGTGCGTCGGGGCTCGGCGCGCATCGTGGGCGATATTGCGCTGATTGAGCTGCCAGGCGGGTCGGTTTCCCATGCGTGACGGCGTTATGCTGACGCTTGAGGGACGCTTTTTGGAACGGCTTCTTGAGCGGGCGCTGGAGCGGGGCGCGGTTTTTACGCGTATTGAACGCGTGAATGAACGAAAGCTGCGCTTATTGATGCCCGAATCAAGCGCGCGGCTTGTGCAGGCGCTGGCCTGCGAATATGGTCTGACGGCGGCAGAAATCAGTCGCACGGGCTGGTCGGCTGTGCGCAGGGCGCTACGGGCGCACTGGACGCTGCCGGTTTCCCTGCTGGCGGCGGCGGCGTTGGTCGTTTTTCTGAGCGGGCGCATCTGGCGGGTAAATATTCAGCCATTGGGTGAGGCGTTGCCTGTCGAAGCGCAGCAGCGTTTTTCGCAGACGCTTTCCTCTCTGGGTGTGCGTGTTGGCAGGACGCGATCCAGCCTTGACTGCGGCGCCGTTTCGGCGGAGCTGATGAGCCGCTTTGAGGAACTGAGCTATGCCTCCGTGAAGGTGCGAGGCGTTTGCCTGACGGCGGAATACCGCCTGCGCCGTGAGGAGCCGCCGGTGTATGAGGCTGATGAGGTATGCCATCTCTATGCGCTCAGGGATTCTGTGGTCGTTTCGGTAACGCCGCTGGCGGGCAAGGCCTGCGTGGAGCCGGGCGATACGGTGCGGACCGGACAGGTGCTGATTCGCGGCGAGGAGCGCGTTTCAGCGGAGGAGATGCGGCCTGTTCGGGCTGCGGGAACGGTTGTAGGCCGGGTCTGGACATCCTGTACGGAGAGCGCGTCGCTTCAAAGCACAGTGACGCAGCGCACCGGTCGAAGACGCGTGGCCTCGGCGCTCAGACTGCTGGGCTGGTCGTTTGATCTAACGCAGGCGCAGCCTTTTGAGCAGCAGGAGGAGATCATCGAGCGCTTGCCAGTGGGCGGTTTGTATCTGCCGTTAATGATCGAAAGGCATGTCTTTTACGAGGCGGCGCAAAAAAGCATCGAAGAAAATCCAGCCGATCTTGAAGCTCGTCTTTCCCAAAGGGCGCTTGACCGGGCGCGGGAGCAGATGCCCCCGGAGGCTGACGAGCGCGCCGTCTGGACGCAGACGATCCTCTCGGAGGGTGTTATGTCGGTCGAAGCGGTGGTTGAAGCGGAAATGAACATTGCCGTCGGCGCGGAAACGCTGCTGCGCGGGGGTGCATGACGGCCTGTTTATAAATAGAAGAATTAGCGAATAACTCAGGCGTTCGGGCAAAGCCGAGCCGGGAAGGAACAAAGAGCGTGGAAAATCAATTCAAGGAATCTATGGTTGTGGAGAGCGTGGATCAGCTGATGGCGCTCTTCGGCGTGCGCGATGAGAATGTTGAAACCATCCGGCGCGAGCTGAACGTTGAAATATTTGCTCACGGCAACGAAATTACGCTTTCGGGCGATGAGGAGAAGGTCACGCTGGCGCGCTCGGTGCTGGAGCGGCTTTTGGGCATTGTGGCGCGCGGCGAGAGCATCGATAAAACGCGCATTCGCTATGCCGTCGAGCTGGCGGGCGAGGGCAATGCCGATCGCATTGACGAAATTATGCGCGACGTCATTGCCATCACCTACCGGGGACGGCAGGTCAAGTGCAAAACGCTGGGACAGAGGCAGTATGTGGATGCCATCAAGGCCAATACCTGCACCTTTGCCGTCGGGCCGGCCGGCACGGGCAAGACCTATCTGGCCATTGCCATGGCGGTTGTGGCACTGAAGAACAAGGATGTTGAACGCATTATTCTGACGCGTCCGGCGGTTGAAGCGGGAGAAAAGCTGGGCTTTCTGCCGGGCGATTTGCAGCAGAAGGTTGATCCCTATCTGAGGCCTTTGTACGATGCGCTCAATGATATGATGGGCTCGGAGTCCTATCAGAGGCTGTTTGAGCGCGGCGCGGTCGAGGTGGCTCCGCTGGCTTACATGCGCGGGCGCACGCTCAACGATGCCTTTATCATTCTCGACGAGGCGCAGAACACCACCTCCGAGCAGATGAAGATGTTCCTGACGCGCATGGGCATGGGC
>CAYOTH010000087.1:0-6913 GCA_964406835.1 uncultured Oscillospiraceae bacterium | reverse complement strand
TTCGCAGGGCAGTCATTAGTCCCTGTGCAACACCCTGATGCCGGTAGCTTTTGATAACACAGATCCAGTCAAGATACGCCTTTACGCTGCCGTCAAAGTGGCTGTGGATCAACGCACAGTCAATTCGCCCCACCACCTTTCCGTCCATATAGGCAAGCAAAGAAAGGGAATCGGAAAATGCGGGATTTTCAAAACTCGCCGTCACATCGGCTATGTACTTCTCGTCGATTTCCCATCCCCAGAAGTCCTCCTCCGAGCGCAGATCACGCTCAAATTGAAGCACATCCGTGATGCGTTCCCTGGTGTATTGTTTGATTTCTATATTTTATCCCTCCTCTGCGAACAGTTCATCGCAAAATCAGTTCCATTTTTCCTCATATTCACCGTGACTCAATCAGCACAGCCGCCTGCGCCGAAATACCCAGACCTTCGCCCTCAAAGCCCATATGCTCGGTGGTCGTGGCCTTGACGTTGACCGCATCCACGCTCAGGTTCATCTCCTCAGCCAGATTGCGCGCCATCTGCTCAATGTAGTCCTTCAGCTTGGGGCGCTGCGCCACAATGGTCACATCGGCGTTAACCGCCCGAAAGCCGCGCTCGGCCAGCATGGCCATGACCTGCCTGAGCAGCTTCATCGACGAAATACCCTTGTAGCGCGCGTCGCTGTCCGGGAAATGGCGGCCAATATCGCCCAGCGCCGCCGCGCCCAGCAGCGCGTCCATCAGCGCGTGAACCGCCACATCGGCATCCGAATGCCCCAACAGACCCTTCTCATAAGGCACGGTCACGCCGCAGAGCACCAAAGGCCGCTCCTCGACCAGGCGATGCGCGTCATAGCCCATGCCCGTGCGAAAGACGCACGACGCTCTGGGCAGATCCTGCTGCGTGGTGACTTTTATGTTTTTCGTGCAGTCATCGTTCATCACGATATGAACGCCTCCCCGATATCGTTCGTAAAGCGCGGCGTCGTCGGTCGCAGAAAAGCCCTCCTGAGCGGCTTTAAGATGCGCGTCGAGGATTTCCTCATAGCGGAAGATCTGCGGCGTCTGAACGGCGCACAGGCGCTCTCGCGGGGGTGTCTGAACAGCCTTTCCTGTCTCGTCCATCAGCTTAATCGTATCGGTCAGCGGACGGCCGGGAACCCCGCTGCCGTATTGACGCGCCGAGGCGATCGTCTCCCGGATAAGCCGCCCGGTCACGAAGGGCCGCGCCGCATCGTGTATGGCGACGATTTGCGCATCCTGTGGCACCAGGCGCAGCCCGTTCAGCACCGATTCCTGGCGCGTCGAGCCGCCCGTGCAGCGCGCGCGAACCAGCGAAGACTCGCCCTCGGCCGCCACCAGCGCACGATAGGCCTCCTCATCCTGAGACGAGAGCACCAGCACGGCGCCTTCAAAGACTTCGGCGCGCTCAAGCGCCCGCAGGCAGCGCGTCAGCACACTCACGCCGTCCAGCGGATGAAAAACCTTGTTATAGGGACGGCCAAAGCGCGTTCCCCGCCCGGCCGCCACCACAACAACCCACGCCCCCTTCAGCGTTTGCGTCTTCATTCGATCACCTTATACATGCCGCATGCATCGGCCTTGAGCACATGCTCGGACAGCGTAACCACCTGATACTTGGACACGCTGGAGCCAAAGCGCACCTCGATGATATCGCCCTCTTTAATGTCCGCGCCCGCCTTGGCAATCTTGCCGTTGACCGTCACACGGCCGCCGTCGCAGGCCTCATTGGCTACGGTGCGTCGCTTGATGATACGCGAAACTTTCAGATATTTATCCAAACGCATGACGAAAATCCCCCTTCTTATTTACACATAAAAAGCTCCCGCGCCGCTCAAAACGGCACAGGAGCATACTCACTCGCTCTTACTTTTTGAGCGCCTTGCTGGCCTTGAACACCAGCGTCTTGCTGGCCGGAATTTCGATCGTCTCGCCGGTGGCGGGATTGCGGCCCTGACGGGCGGCGCGCTCGCGGGTCTCGAAAGTGCCAAAGCCCATGATCTGCACCTTTTCCTCGGCGGCAAAGGCCTGACCAAGCGCCTCGAACACGGCATTGACCGCCTTATCGGCCGTCTTCTTATCCATTTCAGCAATCTGGGAAACCTTCGCGGAGAGTTCAGTCTTGTTCATATTATTTCCTCCATCCAAATGAAATATCGTCCGTTGGGAATCTTATCGGCCGTTCCAGAGAGTGTTCTGCTCATCCGCAGTCATTTTCTCCGGCTCACGGACCTCCTTCTTTAACGCCTTTTCAAGCGCTGCAAAGCGTTCAATGAAGCGGTTGGTCGCCGCAGAGAGCGCCGCCTCGGGGTCTATATCCTGCCGCGCCGCCCATCCGGCCAGCTTAAAGAGCTGATCACCCAGCGTCTTTTCGTCCTGCACGCCCCAATCCGGCGCGCCGTAGCCAAAACGCTGCGCCCGCGCCTGAACCTTGCCCGAACGCATCAGCGCCGGCAGGCAGGAAGAAACCGCCTTCAGCGATTCGGCGTGGCTTTCAAGCCCCTTTTCCTGCATTTTGGCCTGCTCCCAAGCCTCATCGTCACTGCTCTCGCGGCCCAGGAAAATATGCGGGTGACGATCGATCATCTTGCGGCAAATGGCCGTCGTAATATCCGACATGTCAAATTCGCCGTGCTCGCGGGCAATCTGCGCATGGAAAGCCACCTGCAAAAGCACGTCGCCCAATTCGTCATAGAGCGCGTCGGGATCGTCGTTGTCAATGGCCTCGGCCACCTCATAGGCTTCCTCAATCATATAGCGGCGCAACGACTGATGCGTCTGCCCAATATCCCAGGGATCGCCGTCAAAGGCGCGCAGTCGACTCATAATGCACTTAAGATCGTCGAATGAAAAGCGGCTCTTTTCGGTCAGCTCGGAAACGGCGGGAATCAGCGCGCACGAGGTGTGATCGTACTTTTCCTGCCTGTCCATCTCCCACAGCGGCACGCAGCGGATTTCGCCGCCCGGCATGGCCAGATAGATCGTCATTTCCTCCGGATAAACCTCGCTCAGGCGCAGTTTCACTTCCCCCGCCAGAATCGGCGTATCAAGCTCCCGAACCAGCGTCGCCACCGAAGCATCGGGCGTAAACTCATCCAAGGCGCTCACCTGGCGCAGCGACGCGCCCGCATAAATATGAAGCGTGCTGCCCTCACTCACGCCGCCCCGCGACACAACCTGATCCGGGATAAGGCGCATCAGCATAACGGCCGTCTCGTCGCCCGGGTCATTGACGCCATAAACGACGTCGCCCTCCTCGGCATAGCGGCAGATTCTCCCGGCTGCTTCCTCGGTCAGTTCGTCAAAATCCTCCGCCTGATCGTAGAGCTCATCGAGCGTTTCAAAGGCAATGCCTTCTCTTGCCAGAAAATCGGCCGCCCCGCACTGCGCCGTTCGCAGCACAACGCGCGCGCCGCTTTTAAGCCTTTTCACTGCACCCAGCGTGATGTCATCCTCCGCCCAGCCCAGAGAAACAACCTCGATTTTGCCCATAATCACCCGTCCGATCTTCAATCTTGGTTTTAATTATATCCAATATCTGCTCTGTTGTCAATCCATGTGCGCAAGTTTAATAGCCGTGCGGATTTTTTACATGAAAACAGAGCCGCCTCAGCCACTGAATAATCCCGCGCAAATTGCGAAAAACTAACCTCGCAAATCAAAGCAAAGGAGCGCTAAAAATGAGAGCCACCGGCATTGTCCGTAGAATTGACGAACTGGGACGCGTCGTTATTCCAAAGGAAATCAGACGCACTCTCCGCATCAGAGAAGGAGATTCACTGGAAATTTTCACCGACCACGACGGCGAGGTCGTCCTGAAAAAGTATTCGCCCATCGGCGAAATCGCCGCCATTGCCAAGGATTATACCGATTCGCTGTTCCGCTCGCTGGGACATGTCTGCTGCATCAGCGACCGTGATATGCTTGTTTCCATTTCAGGCACATCCAAGCGCGATCTTCTGAATAAGCCGCTCAGCCGCGAAATGGAAAATGCACTGTCCAACCGCACGACGCTGCACCTGAACACCGCGGCCAACGCGCCGATGATCCCCATCACAGCCGGCGACGAGCCCAGCGCCTATACCGCGCAGATCATCGTGCCGGTCATTGCCGACGGCGAGGTAATCGGCTCGGTCATGCTCCTCAGCCACGACGTGGGCGCCCGCATGACCGAAACCGACCTCAAAGTGGTCGAAACCACAGCCGGGCTGATCGGCCGCCAAATGGAGCAGTGATCCGCCCAACAAAGCAGCAAAAAGGAAGTCCCGCTTGGGCGCAATGCCCTGAAATCGGGACTTCCTTATCGTCTATGAGAAAAAGCCATCCATCAATTTTTCTGCTCCGCGCGCGGCGTAATCAGGGTCATCACCAGCCCAATCAGCATTGCAATGACGCCCCAGCGCAAGAACCCGGCAAAAAAGCGCAGTTCAGCCATCTCCGCCGTCATGCAGGATATCGGCTTGGCCGCCTCGGCGCACAGCTCCCAGAAGCGTCCCTGAATCGATGAAAACGAAACTAAGACCTCCGGAATCCATTCGGCAAAGACGAGTACCGGCTCGATAAAGACGTTCATCAGGCCCCAGCACACGGCCAGCGTACCGGCCGCCAGCGCCAGCATGGCCAGTGCCCGCGCGGTGAAATAACCCGCCAGCGTCTTCATATAGCTTTCCTTGAGGCAGGCGCGGAAATCGGCCAGCCAGTGCGCCCCCAGACGCATCACCAGGCGAATCCACTTGGCCAGCAAGCGAATGACAATCACCAACGCCATCAGACGCAGTGCCATGGTCGAGCGCATTCTTTCCTTGGAGAGGCTGTACAGCGTCCCCACGCCCAGGTTGGTCTGAACCGTGCTGGTCAGAAAAACGCTCATGTCGCCGCCGCCATTGTCAACCGCCGTGACCACCGCCACATCGCATGTCGTATCGTCATCGGCGCAGCTGATCGGTATCCAGGCCGCATAAGCGCCGATTTCGCCAATGCGGCGCGTATGCTTAGCCAAGCCCACCACCTTGT
Source organism: uncultured Oscillospiraceae bacterium (assembly GCA_964406835.1). Lineage (GTDB taxonomy): Bacteria > Bacillota > Clostridia > Christensenellales > Aristaeellaceae > Firm-10. Next base: position 1,898 of record CAYOTH010000087.1, on the reverse strand, counting down.
AGGTCTTGCCGCGAATCTCCACCTTCTGGTCAATCGGATCCCGATCGCCGAAGAGCTGAAAGGCCAGCTTTTCGTCCAGCACCAGCGCATGTTCGCCGTCGGCTATATCAGAATAGGCCAGCGGCCGGCCGGAGGTGATCTTTTGCGGATAGCACTCGTTGTAGCGCGTATCCACCATGTAGAGCACGACATCGCTGATCATCTGCTCGCTTTCGGTGGTCAGCGCAACACCATTGGCCACGGCATGAAGCGTCAGCGTGTAATCGGGCAGCTCGCTGCGCACATCCGCCATGCTTTCCTGCACGTCAAGCAGCGTCTGCTCCGGCTGAAAGGCGTACTGCTGAATCTTTGGTGCGCTATACAAACCAAAGAGCGCAAAAACAATCATCACCAGCCCAATCGGAAGCAGAAAATGAATCCGTTTCTTCATCTTCGTCGCTCCTTTAGTCGCTATACTCCATCACATAATCACCATCGCTGATGGCGCGATCCTCCATATAAATGATCTGGCTGCGCGAGAGATCCTCATCGACGGAAACCACCGTCGGCGATTCATTCAGCACCGTGAGCGTCTGCTTCGTCACCTTGATCTGCGTGCCGCCAAAGGTCGATGAAACAGCCGTCGCCACATAGACATAGCGATCGCCCTCGCTGCCGCGCACAGCCGCCGCTGGAATCAGGCAGGTGGCCTCCTGAGCACGCGTGGTCAGGCGCACGGTGATGTCATTTTGCATCATATTGGAAATGCTGCCGTTGGAGCGGATGATATCCTGCGTGATGTTCACATCGGCATAGCGCATGCCATCCGAAGCCACGCCGGTTTTCACCACAGCCGTCTCAAGACGGCCATAGCGATCCGTGTTGATCGAAACGACCGAACCGGCCGCTACGTTCTGCTTGACGTTCGAAATATCCGTGCGAATCATCGGCGAAGCCCCCTCGCCGGTCATTTTGAGAACAACCGTCGTGCCAGTGATGGAGGCGCCCTTCTCAATCGCCACCTCGGCAATATAGCCATCATGCGGTGCATAGACGTGGCTGACTTCGCGCGAAAGCAACTGAAGATCGGTCATGTCCTCTTCGCACTCGGCCATCTTCTCCTCGTACTTGCGCTTCTGCGTCAAATACGTCCAGTCCGATTCGTTAATGGCATAGCGGCTGAGCTTGTCCAACTGGCGGCTGGCCTCCTGGTTTTCTTCCTCAGCCAGCGCCTGCGCATCCATGGCCGCCTTCAGTTCGTCGCTGGCTCCCTCAGGATACGCACCCGTTTCGGGCAGCTCCAGCTTTTCCAGTTCAAGCAGCGTCTGCACCTCAACGCGGCAGTCACGCAATGTCTGAGCCGTCTGCTGCGCCGCATAGTAGGCCTCCATCCAGGCTTCCTCGCCGCGCGTAAGGCGCACCTCGCCATTCTTGCGCATGAGCTCGTTGTAGGCAGCCTGCGCCGCATCGTAATCATCCTGAAGCGCCTTGAGCGTCTTGTCAAAATCCGTTACCGTGGCGCTGAAGAGCTCGTCGCCCGCCTCGACCTGCTGGCCGGCGATGACAAAAATTCGCCTGACGGTCAGCGCGGCGTCAGCTGGCACGTTCAGCGTGATCTCTTCGGTATCGCCGAAATTGATCTTGCCGGTCAGATCGGTATTCATCTCAAACTTACCCTGGCGGGCGTTTGTGAAGCGAACCTTGGCGGTCGTAATGGTTCGAATCGTCCCCGAAAAGAACATACACAGCGCCACAATGACAGCCAGAACCGCCATGGCGCGAATGGCAAATTTTCTCATACTCTGATTCCTCTACTTCAATTCTGTGAGCTGAATGCCGGAAAGGATGTCCTCCTGGAAGAACATATACACAAACAGGGCCGGAAGAATATATAGCGCCGCACCGGCAAATTCAAAGCC
>CAYOTH010000086.1:0-6919 GCA_964406835.1 uncultured Oscillospiraceae bacterium | reverse complement strand
ACAGGTAGAAGCACACCACGGCGCCGCGCAGAGCGTTGCCGGTGCCTACCACATCCTCTGGAGCATGACCGTGTTCAGGTGGAAATCAGCCGACGAAAAGCGCTTGACCGGCACTACAGTTCCGCGCACCTGTTTTCGTCCAGAGTTATTTTTCCTTTGCTCTTGCCATGGTCAATTTGGCATCCGCTTTGGTGATGCAAAAACAGACGTGCAGTTTTTTCTCAAATGACCGGCGAAAAAAGTGCCACACAGCCAAGGACATCCCTGTGTATTTCATAATGATACTTCCTTACCAAATCCAAAGCATCAGCCCGCTGCTGATAAACCCTGCCGCAATGGCAAACGGCAACACCGGCAAGCAAACCTTAACATGAAACCATTTTTGATGATAAGCCTTGTCCATGTGCTCCGTTCCCGGAAGCCGAACGCGCTTAATGCGCGCAAACAGCACCCAATCCAGAAAGAAGGTATCCCATGCAAACACGCTGAGCATATAGACCCAAGTCAGCCCAACGCCCTCCCCAAAGGTTTTTGCCCCTGCCAGATGCAACATCCATGCAAACAGAAACAGAAACGCAACCACAGCGATCAGCTTTTTTGCCAACATCAGCTTTGTCAGCTTTTCTTTCGCTGCCTCTTTATGCTGCGAGCGGTAATATTCCGCCTGAATCTCGGGTGGATAATCGCTGATAAAAGTCAGTGGGCTGATCAAAAGCATACCGAACACCAATACGGTGAAGCCGATCAGCATGACGACAATTTCAATGAAAATTATGGAAAGATTCATTATACATTCCTCCTTGCATTACAGCAGTATTCCAATGCCTGCAAGTATGGTAGCGATCCCCGCCATGCCCACCGTACCAGCCAGCCATTTTTTGCGCTTGTCAGTTTTCGTGATATAGGGCATCAAATCCTCCGTGCCAGGAATGATCCACGCTTTCGTATGTCCAACCCACAAGCCGTCTATCAAAAAGCGGTCAATAAGATTCATCACAAACAAAATCACAAAAAGCAGAAAAGAAGCCTTGTGCTTTATTGATGACAAATACGTTCAAAAACAGATAGACAAGATAAATCGGCAAACAAACCGCCTTCAGCAGTATCGCTTTGCGCCTGATTTTTTCCTTCGAGGTCAGTTCCAACTCCACACAGCGTTCCTGAACCTCTGTACTGTACAAATGCACCATACCCACAGCGCCTTTTCGGATACCGGCAGCACAAACCAAGACCAGCAACGTACCCAGTCCTTCCAAAATCACCTTCAGCAAAATCATATGTTCCTCTGAAATCCCGCGTCATCCACATATTCGGGATGTGCTTTCAGATATTCGTCCCTGTCTCCGCAGATGGCATAGACATAATTGCTCGTCATGGCATCAAAGGTCTCGTCGGCAAATGGCAACTTGGTGGCATCGCCTTTTTGAAACTGCACATTCCGGACGCCCTCCGCCTCGGCATTGCTTTGGCAAAGCGGCAGGCTAAATTCTGCGTAATCCTTACCCCAACGGTCAACGCCCACCATTCTCCCTTGGAGATTCTTTTTCGCACAGGCAATGGTCAAAGCGCCGCTTCCACAGCCCACATCCAGGCCGACACCGCCCTTCGGCAAGGTGATGTAGTCTGCCGTTCCCTGGGTGATCTGGCGGGAAAGCTGCCGCTTGCCATCATAGGAAAAGGCGCTGTACGCCGTAATGCTCCATTGCAGTGTTTTTCCGCAGCCGATCGTGGCAATGGTTAACACCATGGCAAGGATAATTCGCCTGCTTTTACTGACCCCAAGTCCGCAAACCCCAAAGACAATCAGCCCCGTCATGGACAGCGCCATTGCCGCCGCCATGCCGACAATCAGACTCTTCGGCACCCAGTTCTTGTAATTCACTTTCATAATTCCTCTCCTTTCCTGCAAATAAACCAAGCCATGCCTTTCACATAGCCGATTTCCACACTGGCATACATCTTTTCAAGCCTTACTCTCAGGCTTTCCAACGTTTCATAGGGCGGGGTGAAGAATTTCATAGGCTGGTAAAGATGGCGAATAAACCAGTCCGTCCTTGTAAACGCCTCCTGCACATAGACACAGCCACAGAAGGTGTCGCCGGGTTTTAGAACACGGTCAGTTTCCCGGTAAGCCGCTTCCTTGTCAGGGAAGGCATGAAATCCGTTCAGGGACAGCACAGCATCAAAGGCGCCGTCGGAAAAAGGCAAGGCCCCCACATCGCCCTGCTGAAAACGGACATTGTGCAAATTAAGCCGCTCCGCTTTTTTCTGCGCCTGCCCCATCATATCTGACGAGTAGTCCAGACTGGTGATATCGGTATCCGGTAAGGTGTGATAGAGTGGCATGGTCAGAATGCCCGTCCCCACCGGGACTTCCAACAGCTTGCCGCGAAAATCCCCGGGAATCCCGGACAGCGCATGGGCCAGATAATCGTCGCACTCGGCTTTGTCCATGCCCCAGACCGCCCGGCATACCGCCTTGCCGCTCACTGTAGAGCAGGTGATCATGCCGTCGTAAAAGCCGTTGCCGCCGGTCAGGCGATAGGCATTTTGAATGGCCTCTTTACGTTTCGTATCGATCACTCCTTCACACATTCCGCATAGGTTAAAGGAAAGCTGGCTTGCAGGACTTCGCTTTTTCGCACCCTCCAGCCCTGTTCCCGCAGAAATGCAAGATATTCCTCGCTGCTCCATGAACTGTGCTGGGGAAAGCCCGCCAGCTTCATAAAGAACAGCTTGGTTCTGCCCCGAAGACGGTTTTCTTCGTGGGTAAAGGTCGGGGCAATCAACACGCCATTCTCCTTCAGCACCCGCCTTATTTCTGCCAGCGCCTTCTCCGGCTCCGGCACGGTATGCAGCGCATTGGAGACGATCACCACATCAAACGACTGGTCAGCATAGGGAAGACAAAACATATCCTGTACCGAAAAATGGAGCTTTGCGGATGAGCCCCCCCTTTCGGGCCTGCGCGATCATCTCCGAAGAGGCATCCGTCGCTTCGATATGGTTAGCGAAGCGGACAATGTGCCTGGTGATCAGTCCCGTTCCGGTGGCCAGCTCCAACACCTGTTTGCACTGCACCACATGGGAAATCATCGCATACATCCGTTCATACGCCTTATGATCCTGGCGCCTAAAGTGGTCATAGATTTTCGCCGTGCGATCCCAAAATGTTTTCTTCACGACTGACCAGCTCCCTTTACGTTAGTTGGTTAGTTTAATCTAACTCTTTGCCTTTTGAAAAGCCGCCCTGCGGCAGCTTTTCGTTTTATTCGAACAAATTCCCACCTTTGGGGAGGCAGCACCCGCGCCTCAAGAAGAAAGAGATCAAAGTCTGTCTCCCGAAGGACGCGCGGTCTTTTCAAGGCAGGCCTGCTGTTCTTCACAATCTGAAAAACGGAAACTTCGCCCTCGCAATCATGGCTTTCGAGCAGGGTTTTGCTGCTCGCCTCAGGCCTGTTCTCCCATCACCTGCTCCGCATAGCGAACGGTTTCCATGGCATCCCGGGCATATTGATCGGCGCCGATTTTATCGGCATATTCCTGCGTCAGCACAGCGCCGCCGACAACGGTCTTGCACCAGGGAGCCTTTTCTTTAAGCTGCCTGATCGTTTCCTCCATGGCCGGAACGGTCGTGGTCATCAGCGCGCTCAAGCCCACCAGCGGCGCGTGAAGCTCAACAACCTTTTCAACAATGTCCTCAGGCCGCACGTCCTTGCCAAGATCGACCGTATTAAAGCCGTAGTTCTCCAGCAAAAGCTTGACGATGTTTTTGCCGATATCGTGGATATCGCCGCGGACGGTAGCTATGACGACTGTTCCCTTGTCCGCTGTTTTCTCGCCCTCGGCCATAAAGCTCTTAATCACCGCAAAAGCGCTTTTCGCTGCCTCGGCGCTCATCAGCAGCTGCGGCAGATAGACCGTTTTCTTCTCAAAGCCCTGGCCCACCTGATTGAGCGCAGGGATAATCTCACCATTGACGATGTTCAGCGGCGGGGTGCTCTGAAGAAACTCCCGTGTAAACTCGGCCGCTTTGTCCTTAAATCCCTTGAGAATCGCCCGCTGAAGCTCAGAAGAATACTCTTCCGAAGACTTTCTGGGCGTGGCTTCAGCCCGAACAGACTCAGCTGCCGCAAACGAATCCGCCATGCCGATGTATTCGGCGCAATTTTCATCCAGCCCCTTCAGCGCCTTATAGGTGTAGTAAATCTTCATCATGTCCGCCGAATACGGATTCATAATCGCCGCCGAAAGGCCGTTTGCAAGCGCCATAGCAAAGAACGTAGCGTTGATGGCACTTCTGTTGGGCAGACCAAAGGAAATATTCGAAACGCCAAGCGAGGTATGGCAGCCCAGCTCATTTTTAATGATTCTCAGCGCGCCCAGCGTCGTTTCAGCCGCTTTATTGTCCGCGCTGATCGTCATGGCCAGCGTATCAAAAACGATGTTCTTTTTGTCGATGCCGTACTTTGCGGCCATGGCCAGTATCTTTCGGGCGATTTGAACACGACCCTCCGTCGTCTGAGGAATGCCGCCTTCATCCAGCGTCAGTGCCACCACAACGCCGCCGTACTTTTTGACAAGCGGGAAGACGGCTTCCATGCTTTCGCTTTTGCCGTTGACGGAATTGACCATAGCTTTGCCATTATAGCGGCGCAGCGCCGCCTCCATGGCCGCAACATTGGACGTATCAATCTGCAAGGGCAAATCAATAATCGCCTGCAATTCGCATACAGCCTTTTTGAGCATCTCCGTTTCGTCAATATCGGGGAGTCCCACATTGACATCCAGAATATGAACGCCCTTCTCCTGCTGATTCACGCCCTCGGAGAGGATATAGTCTATATCGTTATTGAGCAGCGCCTGCTTAAAGCGCTTCTTGCCCGTGGGGTTGATTCGCTCGCCGATCAGCAGCGGCTTTTCGCCAAACTCCACGGCATGGGTATAGGAGGACACCAGCGTGATGTTCTTCTTTTCAGAAGGCAGCGCCGCAAGAAAACAGGTCTTTAAGTGCAGCGCCCGAATATACTCCGGCGAGGTTCCGCAGCAGCCGCCCACAGCCCGCACGCCCTGTCCGACCAGCTCGGCGATTTCAGCGGCAAATTCCTCCGCCGTAACATCGAAAACCGTTTGGCCGTCCACATCCTTGGGCAGCCCGGCGTTGGGCTTGAGAACAACGGGAACAGAAGCATACTTTAAAAGCTCCTGCGCAACGGGACGCAGCTGTTTGGGACCCAGAGAGCAGTTCGCGCCCAGCGCATCCGCCCCCATGCCCTCAAGCAGTGCCACCATGGCCGCTGGCGTCGCGCCGGTCATCAGCTTGCCGTCCTCGCCATACGCATTGGAAACGATAACGGGCAAATCGCTGTTTTCCTTAGCCGCCAGAAGCGCCGCCTTGGTTTCATAGGCGTCGTTCATGGTTTCAATGATAATCAGATCCACGCCGCACGCAGCGCCCAGCCGAACGGTTTTGGCAAAGACCTGGACGGCCTCCTCAAAATCCAGATCGCCCAGCGGCTTGAGCAGTTTGCCGGAGGGGCCAATGTCCAGGGCAATAAACTTTTCGTTTCCGGAGGCAGCCTGTTCCCGAGCGGCCTTGGCATTCAGAACAGCCGCCCTGATAATCTCCTCAAGCTCATTCTCAGCGAATTTAAGGCTATTGGCACCAAAGGTATTGGTGCAAACAACGTTGCTGCCGGCCTCGAAATAGGCTTTGTGTATGTTCGTTATGACATCCGGATGCGACAGATTCCAACGCTCAGGCTGCTCGCCCGGCCGAAGCCCCTGCGCCTGCAGCAGCGTTCCCATGCCGCCGTCCAGATAGACGATGTGGTCGTTTAAGTATTCTCTGAATTTCATAAAACACCTCTGAATAGGCAGTCTCTTTGATCGCAAAGAGCGCATTTGGGGGGTATTCTCTGTTGCTTTTCCTGAGTAAGCCCAACCATGGCTGTCACCGATTTGGACGGTGACATCAGCAAGCTGTCGTTTAACGTCAGCCCAATCTGCTTTTCAGGCGAAAGCACAGCAAAAAGGTTCTTCTGCGCCGAGAGCGGCAGATCGCCGTAACCCGGGCTGAAGCGAGGCTTTGTGTTCGTATGATATTCCCTGGCGACATCCGCGCAAAAGGCATCGCAAAGCGCCTCAATCCGCTCCGCCCCGATCGCCTGAAACATCAGCGCCCGGGAAGGCGAAAGATGGCCGTACCGGGCAATGAGCCGGTCTATTTCGACGCCCACAGTCGCCGCGAACAGCACGGCTCGTTCGCAGCCCTTCAGGTTGACAGCCAGCTTTTGAGAGGACAGGCTAAACGTCTGAAAATCGCAGACATCGCCGCGAATTTCAAGCGGAAACGAACAAAAGCACACCCTGTACGTCAATCGGCCCTGGATTTCGTCAAGGCACGATTGAAGAAGCGCCTTGATTTCAGCATCCGCCCCTTTGCAGCCGGCGTACCTCAAAATATCCTTTTCGCAGACGGGCGGCGCCGCATATATTCTGCTCAAAACCACGCCGTTCATTTTCCCAGTATATCCGAAAGATTATTCTGTATTTTAGCCGCCACATCGGGCTTGTTCATGGAATAGACATGCACATTGGTGATGCCGTTGGCGTACAGATCAATAATCTGATCGGTCGCATAGGCAATGCCCGCCTGCTTCATCGCGGCGGGGTCGGTGCCAAATTTGTCCACGAGGCTTTTAAAGCGCTGCGGCATAAACGAGCCCGACAGCTTGATAGCCCGGGCCACCTGATTGGCATTGGTAATGGGCATGATACCCGGAATGACCGGCACGGTAATCCCGGCCTCGCGAATTTTATACAGGAAATTATACAGCAGATTGTTATCAAAAAACATCTGCGTCGTCAAAAAATCGCAGCCGGCATCCACTTTTTCCTTCAGCCGCTTGATATCCTC
>CAYOTH010000085.1:0-6944 GCA_964406835.1 uncultured Oscillospiraceae bacterium | reverse complement strand
CGTCTTTTTACCGCATAAGAAGACGCATTGCGAGGTCGCATTGTGGATTCTTTGAGAGGCTGAGAGCCGCGCTCCCGAATAAGAGGAGCGCGGCGCTTTGTTGTGAGCCGAATGGGTGTTACCCCACCAGTTCAATTGAGTGTCATGAAAAATAGCTTTAGCAAAAGTTATAACGTCCCATAGTCAATGGGACGCCCGGGGAAACAGCAAGTCATCGATATAGTATAAGATGAAATAGAACCTTGAATGAATCCCTGAGTAGGAGATGGGCAAAGCGTGTCAAGGCGCTCTCATCGCGTCAATTTCGAACAGGCGCGTTCAATCCGGTTAATTTCCCGCGCGCCACTGGACAAAAGAAGCGGCGGCGCTCTATACTAAAAAAAAGCCTTCCCGCGCGAAAGGAGATAGCCAGAATGCTAACCTACCAACAGTTTCTCAAAAAGCACATCGATCTCTCGCCGTTGAGCGTCATGCCCTGCGACAACAGCTTTGCCTATGACGTCACGCCGCGCGGCGCACGTCTTTTCGGGCGCGCCGGGGTAGACGGCATCCACTTCTGCTTTGTACGCGGCTTTGGCGATATGGTATTTGCCGTCAGCCCAATGAACGGCGAAGACGAAGCGGTGCATCCTATCGCGGCCTCCTTTGAGCAATTTCTCGCCCTGCTGGTCGCCTGCGCCGACAGCGCCGCCCTCGAACAGGCCTGGGAATGGGATGAGGCCGCCTTCAACGCCTTCCTGCGCGACAACCCGCCCACCGACGAGGCCCTGCGCGTCATCGACCAACTGCGCGCGCTGCCCCTGCCTTCCCTTAACAACCCCTGGGAAAGCATTCATGCGTTGCAATCCAACTTTGACGCTTCGGCGCTGCGCCCGAAAAAAGCTGCACTGAAGCCCAAGCCCAAGCCCGAGGCTTGGGCCGTGCGCTTTGACGAGGGCTTCTGCTCATCCGGCAGCCGTCGCCGTCCCGGGCAGGAAATCTCGCTGAACACCGCCTTTTCCTGGGGCGGCTGGACATGGCGCATCCCCGCGATCTACGTCTGCGCCCAGGGGCTGGTGATCGAGCTGTGCCGCCGCATCGAGCCGCACGTTCTTCAGGCGTTCATCGAAAAATGGAACCTTCAGGACGGCGATCGGCCCCTGACGCCCGAAGAAGAGACGCTCTGCGAGGCCGAAAACCCGCTGGTCTTTGACATGCAGGCCGCGCTGACCCTCGGCGGGCAGACACTGCGCCCGACGCACGGCCGAGGACTGTGCCACAATCCCTGCACCCCGCGGGAGGCGGATCCTGCCGTGCACGCGGTGCTGGCGCATTACCAGCTGGACGCACGCTTTGGCTGGGCCTTCACGCGCCTGGCCTTTCCCTGGGCCGGGCCAAAGCGCCCCGCCTGTCTGGAGGAAATGAGCCTGACGCTGACGCCCGATCTCATCAGCCTGCCCGGGCCGAGTTTTTCGCTGAGCGTGCCGGGCGAATCCCTGCGCTTTGACGACCCGGATGGAAGAACCCACACGCTCACGCTGCACGCCCTCAGCGAACAGACGCTTGAACGCGGGGCCATGCTTTCGGCGTATGAGCTTCCCACGCATTTTGTGCGCATGACCTACACGATTGATCCGGAACTGCCGAACAAAACCTTCCGCCTGACCGACGCCGAGCCGGGCAATGCGCCGATTCTGCGCGCCCCGTCCGGTGAATCAGAGTCTGCAAGCATCGGGATCATCGGCGGGGCCAACGGCCCGACCACGGTGTTTTTGAGCACACCCGCTTCGCAAAGCCCCAGCCTTCATGTGGCCTGCTCGGCGCTGCGTTTTGAAAAAAGAGTGGCGATCCGCTGGCGCATCACCTTTCCCCGCCGCCCCTGCGAGGCGCTGACACTCCCGCTGCGCCTTGGGAATCGGGATTGAATAACTCAACGCGCCTTTATAACATCACACGCTTCGCAAAGCCCAGGCTCGGAGATTCATTCAAAATCATTCAAAATTCTATTCCATATTATACAATATCGATGACTTGCTGTTTTTCACGCTGTCCTGCTGAACTGAGGGTTATATCGCCTATTCGATTCATAAACAAAGTCGTCCCTGTGCGCAATCGAAACGCAGGAACGACTTTATTTGTTTTGCGGAAGCGCTTTATGGTTATATGCGCTTAGTCGATCAGTCCAAAGTGCTTCAGGCCGTATTCGATGCCCTCTTCGCAGACGCGGCGGGTGATAAAGGCCGCCTCCGCCTCGAGCAAGGGCGAATGATCGCCCATCGCAACGCCGTGGCCGACAGCCTTAAACATGGGCAGGTCGTTTTCCGCATCGCCGAAGGCATAAGTCGCCTCGGGGTTCAGGTTGAAGCGCTCGATGATCGCGCGAACGCCGACCGACTTATCAAAGCCCAAAATGTTCACATCGGCGCAGTTGGTGGCGCGCTGGCAGGGAAAGGAGAAGTGATCGCCAAACTCGGCGCGCAGCTGCTCGATCTCCTCATCGTTGTGATAGAGTACACTGAACTTATAGCCCACCGGCGTTTCGCCCGGGCGCACATCACGGAAGGCCTCGGCCGGAAGGGAGAAAACGCGAATCCAGTTCAGAAAGCCCGGCGACTGCGTATCGGGAGAGAGGCACATGTCCGGATTGTCGATGCCATAGGCGATGCCCATTTCGTTCAGCCGCGCGGTAAAGCGGCGCATCAGCCCGGCCTCAACCGGCGCATCGAGCACCACCTCGCCGCCCACCGTCACATAGGTGCCGTTGGAGGTCACCATGCCGTCGAACTCGACGCCCGAATCGCTGGCATACGGCACGGCGCGCCCGGTGCACAAAACGGCCAGATAGCCGTTATCCCGCAGCGCCTGAATGGCCGCGCGCGTTCTCGGGCTGGCCTGATCAAAGCCGGTGGACGGATCGGTCAGCGTGCCATCATAATCAAAAAACACAGCGCCCTTGTACGTTTTCATTATTTGCCCTCTTCAAAAATGTATTTTTCAAAAGCCAGCGCCTGCGCGGCATCGTGATCCAGCTGCTCAATCGAAGCGCCCTGGCTCAGATCGCGCCAGATCTTGATATCCTCGCCGACCTTGCCGCCCATACGCACGAACGGCTCCATGCAGACATTGCCCTCGTAGCCGATATCGCGCAGCGCCGCGCCGATTTCATGCCACGGCATACGGCCCTGGCCCGGCACGCGGCGGTTGCACTCGCCGGTATGGAAGTGGCCCAAAATCCCCTTCGCCTGGCGAATGGCCCCGCCCATGGAGTCCTCCTCGATGTTCATGTGGAAGGTATCCAGCATGAGGCGAACCGCCGGCACATCGACCTCGCGCAGGAAGGCCGCTCCTTCGGCGGCGGTATTGAGCAGATAGCCCTCGAAGCGATTGAGCACCTCCAAGCAATAATCCACGCCGCAATCCCCGGCCACACGGCCAATCTCGCGCACGCTCTCCACCGCGCGCGCCCAATCGCCTGCCTTGTCAATGGGCTGGGAATAGTCCACCGGCCAATAGCTGTAAATGCCGCCGCCAATCGAGTGAATGTCCAGCTTTTCCAGGCGCTTCAGCAGCTCGGTAAAAAAGCCCTTGGCATTTTGGCGAACGGCCGGATCGGCGCTGGCCAGATTCTGCTCCTTCGAGGGGCCATGTCCGGCGGTCAGGAAAATGCCGTTGTCGCGCGCAGCCTGGCGAATATCGCGCAGCTGCGCCTCGCTCCATGTGTTGATGGGCGTGCAGGCAATCTCCAGAAAATCAAAGCCCAGACGCGCGACCTTCTCGATGTAGGGGATATAATCCGCCGCCCACTGATCCTCCCAGTAGGCATAGTAGATGCCGTATTTCATGGCTTTGTCCTCCCGCTCTTTTATAAGTTACTGCGTAATCAGCGCAGCGATCTCCTCCAGCGTCACCGCATGGATGGCCCCCTCAAAGCCGCGCTCCTTCAGGCGCGCCAGCACCTGATCGTATTCAAAGGGGCAGCCGGCGAGCGAGGCGCAGAGCGTATCGGCGCGTTCCTCGGCAAAGAAATCGCCATTGAGCGACGCGCCTGTAATCACGCCCTTTTTGACCTCCAGCTGGAAGGTCATGCGTCCGCCGCTAAAATGCGCGCTCTTGGTCAGGCTAAAGCGCGGGTTGCTGCCGTAAATGCACTCCCACGCGCTGAATTTCGTATCGGCAATGTGCTGTATGACTGCTCTGTCCGCCTCGGTCAGCTCGTAGAAGGTGTCCTTCTCGCCCATGATATAGCCGATCAGATAGCGCTTGAATTCATCGGGATCCATGGGCGTTTTCAGGTGCTCGGAGATGTTGGTCACGCGGTCGCGCACCGACTTGATGCTCTTTGAAATGATCTTGTATTCATCCACCGTTGTGGATGCGACCATCTGCGCAATGTCCGTATCGAACAGCAGCGAGCCATGATGCACCGTGCAGCCGCCCAACTTATACTGCGCATTGCCCGAGAACTTGCGCCCGTCGATCAGAAGATCGTTGCGCCCGTTGAACGCCGCCGGCACGCCCTGCGCCCTGAGCGCCTCCAGCACAGGGCGGGTGTACTGCTCGAACTGGATATCCCCGCTGTCGCCCTGCTCGATGAACGTGAACTGCCAGCCACCCAGATCGGTGTAAATCGTGCCGCCGCCGCTCATGCGCCGCACGATCTGTATGCCGTGCGCTTCAGCATAGGCACGGTTGATCTCCTCCAGCGTGTTCTGATATTTGCCCACCATGAGCGTGGGCGTTGTACGCCAGAGCATGAACACCGTATCGTTCAGCTTCTTCTCCGCCGCAAGGTAATATTCCACGCCGAAATTATAGTGTACATCGGTCGAACCGGTTTCAACGTAGATCATACCTGTTCGCCCCGCGCCGCGCTGATGGCCTCCGCCGCGCGATAGGACGAGCGTACGAGCGGCGTGCTGGCGCAATACTTAAAGCCCTTCTCGAGCGCCTTGCGCTTGTATACTTCAAATTCCTCCGGCGTGACATAGCGCATGAGCGGCGCGTGCTCCGGGCTGGGGCGCAGATACTGGCCGATGGTCAGTATATCGCAGCCAGTGGCCAGTATGTCGTCCATCAGCGCATCAATTTGCTCCTCCGTCTCGCCCAGGCCAACCATGAAACCGGTCTTAACCAGTATGTCTGGATTGCGCTTCTTGCAATAGGCCAGCACGTCCAGCGAGCGCGTATAAATCGCCTGCGGACGCACCGCCTGATACAGCTCCTTGACCGTCTCCACGTTGTGGTTGAGCACGTCCGGGCGCGCGTCCAGCACCGTGTCGAGCGCCTGCGTGTTCATCTTGAGATCGGAAATCAGCACCTCGACCGTCGCGTCGGGACATATCTCGTGCAGCGCTCGAATAACCGCCGCGAAATGCGCCGCGCCGCCGTCCGGCAGATCATCACGCGTCACGCTGGTCACAACAACGTGCCTTAATCCCAGCTTTTTTGCCGCTTCAGCCAGATGCCGCGGCTCTTCGGGATCAACCGGCTCGGGCGCGCCGCAGTGGATGTTGAAAAAGCGGCAATTGCGCGTGCAGTTCGCGCCCAGAATCATAAACGTCGCCGTGTGCTTGCGGAAGCATTCGCCCAGATTGGGACAGTTGGCCTCATTGCACACGGTGTTGAGCTTCAAATCCTTCATCAGCGCGGCCACCTCTTCCACCGCCGCGCGGTTATAGGGAGCCTTCAGCCATTGCGGTTTCTTTTCCACGTTTCATTCCTCGATTTCCGCCAGCACCGCGCCCGGCTCCAGCTCGTCGCCCTCTTCCGCCAGCAGCTTCGTGATGCGTCCCGCGTGCTCGGCCTCGATCTGATTGACCACCTTGTCGGTCTCGATTTCGTAAATTGCCTCGCCCGACTCGAACGTGTCGCCCTCGTCCTTGAGCCAGGCGCACAAAACGCCCGTCTTCATTTCCGGACGCAGCCGGGGCATTCTGATTTCAACCTTCATCTTTTTTCCTCCTTACAGCATCGCCCTGATCAGCGCCTGAAGCCCCGAAAGGCCCGCCAGAGCGCGATCCAGCGCCTCTTTCTCCAGTTGTACGCCCCGAAGCCGCCCGGCGGCCTCCTCGAGCGTTTCATCCGCGAGGCCAAAGCGCACGCTCTCGATCACGCCGCGACGCGCTTCATAACAAATCCCTGTCTCCTGCCCCGCATAGTCAAAGACCGTCTCGCACGAAAAGGCGGGAGAGCGGCCATAGGTCCAGTCCCACGTCGCGTATTTTTCGCGGGCCATGCGCGAAACAGCCTCCTCTTCCCCGGCGCTCAGTCGATAGACCGGCGCGCCGCCTGCCAGCTCCTCTCGAAGCGCAGCCATGAAGGAGGCGGTATCCCCCGCGCCCGGAAGGCTCATGCGCATGTTGGCCACCGGCCAGGGAACCGACTGTATGCCCCGCGTGGCAAACTTCACGCGCCGCCCGTCGGCCAGCGCATGAAGCGCGCTCAAATCGGTATCATAGAGCAGCGTGCCGTGATGCAGCACCCGCCCCTTGGCCGTCTTCTGCGCGCTGCCAGACACCTTCAGCCCGCCGACGGAAATATCGCACGTCCGGCTCATAACGGCGGGAATCCCCAGATGATCGAGCGCCGAAACCACCGGCTGAATAAAGCGCGCGTAATCCACCGTCTCCTCAGCCGGCGCGATGACAGTATAATTGACGTTGCCCATGTCGTGATAGACCGTGCCGCCGCCGCTGATGCGCCGCACGACGCGCACGCCCTGATCGCGGGCGCGCAGCATATCGACCTCGGCAAAGACATTTTGATAGCAGCCGCACACGACCGCCGGTTCATTGCGCCAGAGCATGAACAGGGTTTCTCCGGGGACGATATGCTCAAAAGCATATTCCTCCAGCGCCTGATTAAAAAAGGGATCGTGCGCTTCATTTTCCAGATAGATCACAGTGTTCCTCCCCGGATGTTGGTCTTTTTTTATTATACCAGCAAACGCGCCCCCGCGCAAGAAG
>CAYOTH010000084.1:0-7013 GCA_964406835.1 uncultured Oscillospiraceae bacterium | reverse complement strand
GTCATCGTTGGCGCCGGAAAGCTTGGGCGGGCGCTGCTCGATCATCGGGGCTTTGCCGATTACGGATTGAACGTGGTCGCAGCCTTTGACATTGCTGTCAGCGAACCGCTTTTAAGCGAGGCGGGCAAGCCGGTTTATTCCATGGAGGCGCTTGCGGGCTATTGCGCTGAGCATGATGTACAGATCGGCATCATTGCCGTTCCTGAAAAGAGCGCACAGCTGGCCTGCGATCAGCTGTTGGCCTGCGGCGTCAAGGCTATCTGGTGCTTTGCGCCCTGCACGCTGTCCGCGCCGGAGGACGTGCTGATCCAATATGAAAACATGGCGCTGTCACTGGCATTTTTGAGCCGAAGAATTTCTTGAATCAAGGCAGAGAGGGGGAAGAGCATGCGCGTTTTTTTTGCACGACGACGGCATTTTCCCGCTCAGGAACACGGCATGGAAAGGAGCAGGATCAATGGATTGTCTGACTTTGAAAAAATCCAACTGTAAGAACTGTTACAAGTGTATTCGTCACTGTCCCGTCAAGTCCATCCGCTTCTCCGGCAATCAGGCCTATATCATAGGCAATGAGTGCATACTCTGCGGACAATGCTTTGTGGTCTGTCCGCAGAACGCCAAGCAGATCGTTGATGAGACGGAAAAGGTCAAGGTTTTCCTGCGCAGCGGAGATCCGGTGATCGTCAGCCTGGCGCCGTCCTTTATTGCCAATTACGAGGGCGTCGGCATTGAGGCCATGCGCGACGCGTTTAAAAAGCTGGGCTTTTATGATGCGGAGGAGACGGCCATCGGCGCGACGATTGTCAAGCGCGAGTATGAAAAGATGCTCGCTGCCGAGGATAAGGACATCATCATTACGTCCTGCTGTCATTCCGTCAATCTGTTGATTCAGAAATATTTCCCGGCGGAGCTGATGTACCTGGCCAAGGTGCTTTCGCCGATGCAGGCTCACTGCAAAGACATCAAGCGTCGCCACCCGGGCGCCAAGACGGTCTTTGTTGGCCCGTGCGTGGCCAAAAAGGACGAGGCGCAGTATTATGAGGGGCTTGTGGACGCGGTTTTAACGTTCGACGAGCTGACCGAGTGGCTGAAGGAAGAGCACATCGAGCTGGAAAAGCGCATTGAGCCGAAGACGCATAGCCGAGCACGCTTCTTCCCGACGTGCGGCGGCATCCTCAAGACCATGGATCTGGAAAAGACCAGCTATACCGCCATGGCGATCGACGGCACAGAAAATTGTATTGCGGCGCTGAAGGACATTGAAAGCGGCAAGATTCATCACTGCTTTATTGAGATGTCGGCCTGCGTGGGCAGCTGCGTGGGCGGGCCGGTTATGGAGAAATTCCATCGTGCGCCGGTGCAGGATTACATGGCGGTGGCGCGCTTTGCCGGAAAAGAGGATTTCGAGGTCGATCAGCCCGATTCGATTGAGCTGATTAAAAATCCCACGGCGATTAAGCGGGTGCTTCCCATGCCCAGTGAGGACGAAATCCGTGAGGCGTTGCGCCAGATGGGCAAGGTGCGGCCGGATATGGAACTGAACTGCGGTTCCTGCGGCTATGATACCTGCCGTGAAAAGGCCATTGCTATCTGTCAGGGCAAGGCGGAGGTCTCGATGTGCCTGCCCTACCTCAAGGACAAGGCCGAAAACTTTTCCGATACCATTGTGCGCAACACGCCCAATGGATTGATTGTGCTCAATGAATCGCTGGAGGTTCAGCAGATCAACAAGGCCGCGCAGAAGATTCTGGGCGTGCGCTTTGCCACGGATGTGCTGGGCGATCAGCTGGTGCGCATTATGGATCCGCGCGATTGTCTGGATGTGCTCAATACGGGGCGCGATATTCACAACAAGCGCATGTATCTGGCGGAATACGAAAAGTATGTGGACGAGACGATCGTCTATGACAAGGCCTATCGCCTTTTGGTATGCATACTGCGCGATGTCACCGAAGAAGAGGTTCAGCGCGATAAAAAGGAGAATATCAGCCGGCAGACGGTTGAAATTGCCGATCGCGTTGTGGATAAGCAGATGCGTATTGTGCAGGAGATTGCCTCGCTGTTGGGCGAGACGGCGGCGGAAACCAAGATTGCGCTGTCCAAGCTGAAGGAGTCGATCAGCAATGAATAACCTGTGTGCAGACATCGGCTGGAGGAGCATCAATCACGACGGCGAGCAGCTGTGCGGCGACCACGTCGATATTGTGGAGCCGAACGAGAACTCCACAATCATCGTTTTGGCCGACGGGCTGGGCAGCGGCGTGAAGGCAAGCATCCTTTCGACGCTGACCTCGAAGATCATCTCCACGATGATGGCGGAGGGGCTGCCGCTGGAGGAATGCGTCAAGACGATCGCGGCGACGCTGCCGGTCTGCTCGGTGCGCGGCGTGGCCTATTCGACGTTTACGATTATCCATCTCATCAACAACACCACGGCAGAGCTGATCCAATACGACAATCCGCATGTCATTCTCCTGCGCGATTGCAAAAACTACGAATATCGCGAGGAAGAGCTGAACATCGACGGCAAGCTGATTTACAAGTCGGTGATCAACCTTCAGGAGAATGATATATTGATTGCCATGAGCGACGGCTGTCCGCATGCGGGCATTGGCACGGCCTACAACTTTGGCTGGAAGCGGGAGGACATCATCGACTACATGACGACGTTCGCGCACGTTGGCTATACGGCCAAGACGCTGGCGACGCTGCTCATCGATGAATGCGACCGCCTGTACGAGCATATCCCCGGCGACGACGCGACCGCCTGCGCCATCCGCATCCGCCGCCGCGAGCCCATGAACATACTCTTTGGCCCGCCGCGCAATCCGGACGACTGCGACCGGATGCTCTCGCTGTTCTTTGCCAAGGAGGGCAAGCACATTGTGTGCGGCGGAACGACCTCGTCGATTGTGGCGAAGTTTCTGGACAAGCCGCTCATTGCCAGCCTGAATTTCGAGGCGAGCGACGTGCCGCCGATTGCGGAAATTGAGGGCGTGGATCTGGTGACGGAGGGCGTGATTACGGTCAACAAGGTGATTGAATACGCCAAGGACGTGCTGGATAAAAATGAGAAGTATGGCGACTGGAGCGTGAACCGCGACGGCGCATCACTGATCTGCCGTCTGCTCTTTGAAGAGGCGACCGACATCAATTTCTATGTCGGCCGGGCAGTCAATCCGGCGCACCAGAACCCCGATTTGCCCATCAACTTCAACATCAAGATGAATCTGGTTGAGGAATTGTCCTCCTGCCTGCGCCAGATGGGCAAGCGCGTCAAGGTCAGCTACTTTTAAGCGGCGGTTCCTTGAAAATGCCCGATGAATATCCCCCGCCTGGCCCGTCAATACAGGGCAGGGCGGGGGTTTTGATTTGCATCAGATCGCGATGAAGAATGGAGGCGGCGTGCGTGGAAGGGCGATGACCGGCTTTGCAGGCCGCATTTATGCGTCCAGACGGGAGAGACTGCCAGCGTTCATCTGATAGACGCGCTGGCAGAGGAAGGATATATCGTCGCGGTTGTGGCTGGCGATGATGATGGTTATGCCCTCGCTGGCCATCGCGTGGAACAGCGCGCGCATATCCTCCATGCCGGAGGCGTCGAGGCCGTTCATTGGCTCGTCGAATATGAGCAGCTGCGGCTTTTCCATAATGGCCTGCGCAATGCCCAGGCGCTGCTTCATGCCCATGGAATATTTGCCGACGCTCTTGCGGCTGTCGGGATCCAGCCCCACGCGCTCTATGGCGGCGCGGATATCCGCATCGCTGGCGCGTCCGGAGAGCCGCGCGAGATATTTCAGATTCTGAAAGCCGGTCATGGCGGGCAGAAAGCCGGGATGCTCAATGATAAAGCCGGTGTTCGGGGCAAAATCTACGTCCTTTCCGATTGCTTTGTCAAAGACGGTGATCTGTCCGCCCGTGACATACATCAGCCCCACAATACATTTGAGTAGCACCGTTTTGCCGCTGCCGTTGTTGCCGATGAGGCCGGTGATTTCGCCCTGAGGCGCTTCCAGCGAGACGTTTTTCAGCGCCTGAAACGTGCCAAACGCCTTATCGGCGTGTTCAACCTTAACCGTTGCGTTCATGGGCAACGCTCCTTTTCAGGCCGGAAGGACGGATCAAACCGAGCTTCGGCGCGTATTTTTCGATCAGAACCAGCAGAATGACGATGATCGCCGATGTGAAGAAGAAGAAGCTGAAGCCATGCGCCAGTGTCGTGCTCTGATAAAGCCCCAGCCGCGCAAGCCCCAGCGGCGAATAGCGGCTCAAACTGTCATAGAAGATGTTGTAGATCGTTATATCCAGCACGACCAGCGCGCCGGCGCACCACAGCCCGACCGGACGGCGGGAGAGCCGATTGCCCAGATAGACGATCAGCCCGAGCAGGAATACGCAGAGCGTCTCCAGCGCGCAGCTGCAGGCCAGCGCCTCGAGCGGCGAGAACTGCGCCATGACCAAGCTGTTGGGATAAAACACGGGCATGATGCCCTCCGGAATAAGGTTGATCGTGATGGCGCGCAGCATTCCGCCCCAATCCGCCTCAAGGCTCAGATAGGGCAGGCTGATGAGCGCCTGCATGACGAGCAGCATGAGCACATAGCCCACGGCCGTCATGAGGATGTAAAGGCAGTTGCCCGCGGCCATTGCGGCGCGTCCGCTTCGGGCGGCGATCAGATCGTTCATTTCGTCCCTGAAGGGGGCATTGGAGAACAGCGCCAGCGAGAGCGCGCAGAGGGTCATCTGGCCGGATTGATCGCAGAGGAGGAACACGATGGGATAAGGCGTTATGCTCATTTCCGTGGCGGCGGCAATGCGGCGCAGCGGCTGATAAGCGCCCAGCAGATAGAGCAGAACCAGCGCCAGCACCACGGGCAGCCGAATGGAGGCAAGCAGCTGCCGGAAGCGCAGCCGCGCAACGCCCCAGATCTTACGCATTGCGCATCGCTCTCCTTCCGCTTAAAACGCAGGCTGCGCCGATGAGCGCCAAAAGCGCAAGGCACAGCGCCGTAATCAGCAGAACGCTTTCAGCAATGCCCAGCCCGGGCGGCATCGTGCGCATAACGAGCCAGCGATCGAGCCGGTATTCATTGGTGATGCCTGTCAGCTGGCAGAGACGGATGACGACGAACGTCAGCACCATCGGCGTGACAACCACAACGCCCGTCTGCGTCGTTCGAGTTGCCACCAGCGCGGAAACGCCAGCGAACAGCCCGCCGGAGAGGAACGCATACCACGCCGCCACCAGATAATAGCGCCAGGGCGCATGATCGAACAGATCAAAATAGAAGAAATTGCGCATACCGTCTATATCATCGGGCAGGACATAGGTTAGCCCTGTCAGGCGGCAGATGAACACGAGAAGGACGATGCCCAGGCTGTAGACCACAGCGCCCGAAAGCGCGGCGCACAGGTATTTCGAAAGCAGATATTGCGTGCGCCCGGCGCGCGGGAGACTTGAGCGCACCATTCCCGTTTGGCGCTCCGAGGCGATCATGCAGGCATAGGGCAGCGCGCACAGCATTGGCCCAAGATAAGGCCCATACAGCCCGCCGAATGACATGGATTGGAAATAAAAATACCATATGCTGATGTCGTTGGCATAGCCGCGCAGCAGATCCACCGCCACATCTGCCGAATCCATCACAATCAGCGCGGAGAAGCACAGCGGCAGCAGCCAGATAAAGCGCCGCCGCGTCAGGCAATAGCCATCCGCGCGCAGGCAGCGCCTGAAAATGCTCATTTAATCACCCCATAGCCATTGGTCATGATTTGTCCGGTGTGGCCGTTGACGCGATAGACCATGTATTCCTCAAGCACGCCATAATTTGTCGTCATGTCGGCGACAAAGCTCCAGATCGGCTCGAAAGTGCGCTTGCAGGAGGGATCGCCCTCTGTGCGATGCGGCATGGGATTCAGCCCCTTGATGCCGCCGAGATACTGTTTGAGCACATCCAGCGCTTCATAGAGCGTCAGCGCGGGCGTGTCCTCATAGGGCGTGTAGTCGCAATCAAAGAGCATAAACTCGCTTGACTCAACAAAGCCTTCACGGTTGATAAGGCATTCCGTGTCATATCCAGTGAAGTTGATCGGACTGTCCATACTCCCAGTGTACATTGTCTGAACCCAGTCGCAGATCGGATAGCCCTTGTAGGTATAGGAATACAGAAGGTAATAAAGATCGTATGCATCTGTCCAGTCGTCAAAATCTGTTTTGAATTTGTATTCATAAATATCATCGCGCTCGCTGATGAAGTGAACCACATCGGCAACCTGCTCGTGCGTGATGCCGTACCACTCTCTGAGCACGACATCAAAAGGGCTGTTCTCGCCACGCATTGCCGTCATGAAGGCGCGCGCCTTGGCGTCGGCTTCATCGTGCGTCATAAAATCATGTTCAACAAAAAAAACCTCGCGCGTAGCAGGAAAACCTGAGAGAAAAGCTTTTGCTGAGTTATAATAAAATATTAAAAAATCATTACATATAAAATTGTATGAGCCTTTGTAGTTGTAGTCTGTTTCATTAAAGGTCGAAATGTTACCAACAGAGTAGTAAGCATATTCGCCTTCTCCCCAGTTGTCTTTGTAAGCTCTTAGATATATGCCTTTCTCGTCATCATTGTGGATTTCTGGAATATCTCCGTTAAAAGTTATTTCCATGGCTTTTTGAAGGAGGCTTTTTGCATCGGATAATTCTTTATCTGTAGGTTTTTGAGGATCAAGCCAATAAACGGTATCGAATATATCGAGTGGCTGAAGGAGGGAATCATCCAGCTCAAAATTCAGCGTTATGCCATTTCCCCAATCGTCGGTGTAGGTTTCGGCCAGCGCCGCGCTGGAAAATAGCATAATTGCGAGGAGAAGGGATAAGACTGTGAAGAGTTTTTTCATATACACACCTCCATCTTTTTATTAGTACGATTAAGGATTTGGATGAGCCGAAACGGATGTTATCCGCCAGCCTGTCAAAAAAGGTCGCAAAAAGCGGCCTTTTCTGATATAATAGAGGCGGT
>CAYOTH010000083.1:0-7014 GCA_964406835.1 uncultured Oscillospiraceae bacterium | reverse complement strand
ATCCAGAATATTGATATGATAGCCATTAAAATCAAACTGCATGGCCGAGGAGGTCACGGAAATGCCGCGCTGCTTTTCGATTTCCATCCAGTCCGAGGTGGCATGATGCGCCGCCTTGCGCGCCTTGACCGAACCGGCCTGGCGAATGGCTCCGCCGTAGAGCAGCAGTTTTTCGGTCAGCGTCGTCTTACCGGCGTCAGGGTGAGAGATAATGGCGAATGTGCGCCTGCGCTGCACTTCCGCTTTCAGTTCGGGATGCTCCATGAGATTGATCCTCCTTATTCGGCTTGAGCCGTCAAATCTATTGTTCTGTATCGAGCCGAACGTATCAAGTCATAGCTCCCCGATCCTCCTCTCGATCCACTTAATCCTGTCTATTATATACCGAATACGGTAATTTGTACTGCATGGCTTCGTTAACTGTTGCGGCATCAAAACAGGGACTCTGCCCGGAGCCGCTCCAGGCAAAGTCCCCTGCTTCAAACGCTGAATATTTAAAGGCCTTTTGTTCAGCCGCGCGCGGTTTTATGAATTAATTCGAAACGCCTCAATCAGATCGCTGGCCGCCAGCGCGTCATACAGCGGCAAATCCTGATCATTGGCCCATTCGTCATAGAATTCGCCACGCGCCTCATTCAGGCGATAGGGATAGACATAGGCGGCATGGCCGCGTCCATCGTCGTCAATCAGGCACAGGCAGTTTCGAATGCATTCCTGCGCGCGGTCAATCCAGATTTTCTCGCCGCTCAGACGGGCATAGGACAGATAAGCACGCGCCGACAGGCAGCTTAAGTGATGCGGCAACGTATCGCCAAAAAGGCGCTGCTTGCCAAACCAGAAATCATCCCAATAGCGAATCGATATGCCGTTCAGGTGAAAGCTGGGCTGCATTCCGGCAAAGCGCCACAGGCAATCGATGTGCGCCCTGCCGGCCCCAAGATAGGCTTCCCGCTCAGCCCCCTGCGATTCAAGGCCCATTTCGGCAATGCACTTGACGGCAGGCGTGACAATGGTCTGCTCGTAATTGACCTCGTGCTTGGGATAATCCAGCCCATTTTTGACCATGTTGTCCGCATGGCACTTAAAATAGGCCCGCATGGCCTCGCGCTCCTGCGTCATGCCCGCCTCGTCAAAGGCCGCAAGCACGCGCCGAATCTCCACGGCATTGGAATAGCACTTTTCGCCGCCAATCTTGTAATAAGCCTCAGCCAGGCGCAGCGCGCACATCAAAAGGCGCTTGTCCTTCGTGACGAAATACACCTCGCTGAAGAGGAACATCACGCCCGGCGCATTGTAAAGCCGCAGCGCATTGCGGTTTTTACGAATGGTGTTAAACACCTCGCCTGTCTGCTCATCATAGATTTCGCGGAATATAAACGCCACAAACCGGTCAAGCGCCGCCCGACCAGAGGCATCCGGCTTATGGCGCAGGTATTCAGCCACCACAAAGGACATATTCAGCCGTTCACGGCAGGCATTGTGATCGGAATTCAAATTGTCAAAATAGATCTGCTCGGTCGAGTTGTCATAAATCAGGAACACGCCATCCAGCGGGCTTTCAGAATCGCGGCACTGCTGCTTATCCACCAAGAAGCGCACGCGCTTTTCCAGCAGCTGTCCAAAGGGAATCTTGACATTAAACTCGGCATAGGTCGTTCCATATTCCGTACTGATGTCAAAGCGATGCACGCCGCGGCGCACCGGCTGATACCGAACCGCATACACGCCGTCCTCTTGCGAAACGGCAACCGCTTCGCCCCCGATCGTCACCGTGGGCTTTTGAGCGCAGCGCATCGTAAAGCGAATGGTTTCTCCTTCAAAGACGGTAAAATGCTCCGCATGAATAACGACCTGATTGTTAAAGCGCAAAAGCTGATCCTCAAAATCCGGCGTTCCCTCATGCCAGAACAGCTCCCAGGCCCAGCTGTATTCCTCGCCGCTTCTGAGAATCACGCCGGCCGGCGAGAGCACAAACAGGCCGCGTTCATTGCTGTGGCACCCCATCTGGGAATATCGGTCAAACGCTCCCTGCACAAGTGCCAGACCCAGGCTCTTTCCAAACGGCCCCATGCGCACCGCGTTGATCCACGCGCTCGCGCCGCCGGGCCAGATGTGCGTGTGACAATGCGTCCTCAGGCATTCGGCGGCATAGGTGTAGCTGTCCGGAAAGGGAAACTCCAAGCCAAAATGCTCGGCATCCAGCATCATCGGAACATCGCTCAGGTTCTTCACCGTCACGCGCTCCTGCAAATTGCCGTTTTCGGCAAAGCTTCTCTGCACGCACACCCAAAGGCTGCCGCCCTCATAAACCGCATCACAATGGCTTTCATCCTGACTGAGCGACTGAAGTTTCAGCGGCACGGCGGTATAGCGCGTTGCGGCGGGATAATCGGCAAAGCGCTCAAAATGCGCCCGGCCCCATGCGCCAGCCTCTCCTGCGCACCAATTCATCCTTTGCTCGTCGCCGAGATCCCGAATGACAGAAACATAGCCGGTCTTCTGGTCAATCTCAACGTCAAACAGCCTGCTTTTCATGCGCGCACTCCCTTTCGATCTTCTTCATCTCAACCAGATAGCCTATAAAGAGCAGCACGGCAATGGCCACCCAGGCTGAAGCATCCGTCAGCGGCACGCTCAAAAAGCCCACGCCCCGGGAAACCATCCACAGCGTCGCCGCATAGCGCACGACAATTTCCAGCACGCCTGAGGCTGTCGGAAAGAGCGGCTTGCCCAGCCCGGTCAGCACCAGCTTATACACCGAGGCAACCGCCAAGACAAACATGGCCGTACAGCGCACCTTCAGGTACATAACGCCTGCCTCGATCGCCTTTTCTCCGTCGGTAATCATCAGGCGCAGTATGGAGGGCGAAATCACATAGGAAAGAGCAAAAAGCACCACATTGAGGCCGGTCAGGATCAGCAGCGTTGCTCTGACACCCTGGCGAATGCGCGCCGGGTTGCGCGCACCCCGGTTCTGCGCCGCAAAGACCGACACGGCCATCGAAAAGCCGGTAATCGGCGTTGTGATGATATAGCCGATACGCGAGGCGCAGGAATAGGCCGTGACATACTCCGTGCCGATGCCGTTGGTCACAAACTGCAGAATAATCACGCCGAAAGCCACGATGAAATTGGTGGCCATGGTAGGCATACCAATGCGCAGGCACTCGCGCACCACTTGCCCGTCCAGCGCCAGATCGGCCTTTGAAAAGCGATACAGCAGCACCTTCTTCAGTGTATAGATCACGCAGGCCGCCACAGCCGCCGCCTGAGAAAGCACCGTCGCCAGTGCCGCGCCCACAACGCCCATGTTCAGCTTGATAAAGAAAATAGCCAGAAAAATATGCGCCACCGAAGCGCCCACATAAAACAGCATGGGCGCGCGGCTGTTGCCCAGGGCGCGCAGCATTTCGCAGTAGAAATTATAAAACGCCGTGGTTGAAAAGCCCAGCATAATCACCGCCAGATAGCGCGTCGCCCCGTCGATGATATCAGCCGGCGTGCGCATGAGCGTCAGCATTCCCCGCGCCAGAACCACGCCCAGCACCGTAATGAGCAGACTGACCAGCGTCGCCAGCACAAAGGCGTTGGCAAAGACCTTTTTAAGCCCGTCGTGATCGCCCGCGCCATAGCGCCTGCCCGCAACCACCGAAAAGCCAGACATCAGGCCGCTGATGCTGCTGGTAAACAGCGACACCAGAGAACCGGTCGCCCCGACCGCCGCCAGCGTCCGCGTGTCGATCATTCGCCCGACAATGACCGAATCCACCACGTTATACAGGTTTTGCAGTATTCCGCTCAGCACACAGGGCAGTGCGAAGATGAACAGGCCCTTCACCACGCTGCCGCTTGTCAAATCCAGCGTTTTTCCCGCCATACTGATCCCCCTTATGTTCAAAGTCCGTTCCTTATTATACGCCCGACGTTCGGGAGCGTCAATGGACAAAAGGACGCGCAAATTGTACTTTTCGCATCGAACGCCTTGACACCGCCTGTCGCGCCATGCTATCATGACACTCAGAACAAGCGCAGGAGGCATTCAGCGCATGAGCAACCGCATCCTTTCCTTTTCAGCGCTCTATGAAGCCGATTTCGAAATCACCGATCTTTTCGCCATGACGCAGAAGTGGCAAAAGGGCGTTGTTTTCAACAGAAACAGCGCGCGCCCGGCCAATGGCATCATCTTTTTAAACGGCTGTACCGGCGAATATATGCCTGAAGGCGGCCAGCCCTTCTTCGCCCCTGAAAAAACCACGCTCTGCCTGCCGCAGGGCAGTCGCTATCAGGTGCTGAATCTGGATTGCGGACTCAATCAGCCAGATGCCTGGCTGGTTGAATTCAACATTATACAAAACGGCACGCTCCTCACCCTGGGAGAAGCTCCCTTTATCATTGAAAACATCAATGCTTCCCTCATGAGCGAATGTATTTCCGCCACTGTCAGCGCCTATACGGCGCCGCTTCGCTCGCCCCTAGCCGTCAAAGCGGCCTTTTACCGGCTGATCGCCTTTCTCTGTCAGGCCTCGCTCCATTCCCGCAACGAAAAATACCAGCCGATTCTGCGCGGCATCGAGTTTATGCAGGATCGCTCGCTCATGAACACATCCCTTGAAGAAATCGCCCAGATGTGCGGCGTCAGCAGCGGCTGCTTTCGCAAACTCTTTCGCGAATATGCCGGGCAAAGCCCCATGCAGTACCGCATGGGCCTGAGGCTATCCATGGCCAAAAATCTGCTCGAAGACAGCGATATGACGCTGGATGAAATCGCCTTTGCGCTCAATCTGGACAGCGGCGCCTATTTCTGCAATCTCTTCAAAAAACACTGCGGCTTAACGCCCGGCGAATATCGGCGTCAGTGCCGAGAGCCGGTCTCCGTTTTATAGACCCAGGCTGCGCGCCTCTTTAAACGAAATCGACCGCCCAAGGGATCACATCCTGCCCCCGACTATCCCCCATTCCCATTGGCTGATCCCGCAAAATCATGACTACCCGTGGAACGAGAGCTTTGACCCAGCCCTTTTAAGAGGGTATCGAGCGTATTGTCAATCGCACTCTTCGCAAATCCCCGGCTTCGAGATTCATTCAATGTCCCATTCCATCTTAATACACTCTCGATGCCTTGCCATTTCCCAGTGGAGCCACATCGACGATGCGACTTCATAACTTTTGCCAAAGCTATTTTTCATGCCCAGGTGAACTGGCGGATTTATCAAGCCTGTTCAACCATCATACAAACAATCAGGCCCCGCCCCCACATGGTTCGAGGCCCGGTTGCTTTATACACCATTTCCGACATAAAGTGAGATGCAGCCTAAAAAACGGCTCATTTGCTAAAGTTTCCCCAGGGCTGCCGGTCGCCCCCAAGGCGCTCTAACAATCCGATTTGTTAATCGCACTGCAATCACAGCCCAGCCCCTCTTCACCTTCCATGCCGATACCTCCTATTCGCAAACTGATCGAATATCATCCATGAACTTTTTCCGGCACAGAACCAGCCATGAAATGCCTCATAGCCTAATCTTCCCGCCCCGCCAAGCGATCGGGCAAAAATCAACCGCTCTGATCGGCATAAACGCGCAGCCGAACAAAGCGGTTGATTTTATAATGTTTTTTACTTCATGGCCGTTTCATAGGCCTTCTTGACGGCCGTCTGATGCGCCGCATCCAGGCGATTGCCCGAATGCGTGCGGCTGTTCAGGAAATGGATGCAGAAGCAGCCGTCAAAATCGTTATCCGGCATGGAGTCGCTATCGCCATGCGGCATACCGTTCATCGAAGCCGCATAGGTCTTGTCGCCCACAGTCACCCAGATGGCGCGGCGCGTCCAGGCCCAGGTTCCGCCATAGGCCTTGAGCATCAGCGCCGAATCCGCGCTGGTCAGCGGCTGGGCATCGGCATGATTGATGCCGCCCGTGCGCTTCACCTTAAAGGAAATACCGGTGTCCACGTCAGTGACCGTGGCCGTGCCGTTGCGCTTGAAGACGCTCTGGATTTCACCCGTCCACCAGTCGCTGTTGATGACCTCGCTTTTCGTCGTCGTGTTGCCGCCCGAAGGATTCTCCGGAGCAACATCCGCGCCGTTGGTCGAAACATACTTGGCCGAGATATAACCGCTCAGGCTGTCCTTGCTCATGCGATACCAGCCGTTGGTCTGCTCGTAGACCGTGATCTGCGTGCCAGTGCGCAGCGTGCTGAGTATGCCGTAGCTCATGCCCGCGCCCTTGCGCACATTGACAGTGCCGCCGATCACATAGGCCGTCGTGCCCACGCTGACATTGCTGTCGCCCTCCGGCTTGGCGCTGCCGCCGGCGTTATCGCTGCTCTTTTTGGAAACATAGGCCGAAGCCACATAGCCGGTCGTGTTCGAATAGATCACCTTGTACCAGCTGCCGGTCTGTCCGATGACCGACACCTCAACGCCGCTTTTAAGCACGCGCAACACTTCGCCTTCGGGTTCGGCGCGCAGATTGACCTCCACATCGGTCACGCCCGCCCAGGCAACATAGCTGTCGGCTGAGCCGGTGATCTTCACATAGCTCTTGGCAATATAGCCTTCATAGCCGCCGTAGCGCACGCAGTACCAGCTTCCGGATTCTCCCGTCACCGTCACCGTCGCATTGAGCGCGACAATCGTCTTGCTCTGAGAGGAGGCGCTGGCCGCCGCACGCAGATTCACGCGCGCCGTAGTCTGCCCAGTCACCGCTTGGGTGTATTCGGTATCGCCGCCCACAGGCGCATTGCTGCTGCCCGAATCGGAGCCGTTGCCCGTCGTTGTGTTCTTTTTGATATACTGCGCGGAGGCATAGCCAGTCAGGCCTGCCCAGGACACCTTGTACCAAGCGCCCACCTCGCCCAGAATGGACACGGTATCGCCGCTGCCGATGACCTTGAGCACCTTGGCCGAGGGCAGCGCCTCAGCGCGCAGATTCACGCGCGTCGTGGCCGTGCCGGTGAGCGCCGTGTCGTAGTCCGTCGGCGCAGAGGGCTGAGAAGGCGCCTCCTCCGTGCCGGTGC
>CAYOTH010000082.1:0-7055 GCA_964406835.1 uncultured Oscillospiraceae bacterium | reverse complement strand
AGGTGCTCTACCAACTGAGCTAAAAGCGCATATCCAACGAACAGGTTATATTATACGCGCTCCGCTCGCTTTTGTCAACGCCATTCCGTGTTAACTTTGTCATTTTTCGTCAGCAAATTCCCCACCGGCCCGTCGCCGCGCTCAAGCAATGCTTCCAGAAGCTGCCCGTCAGTCAGCCAGCCCTGCGCGCGCAGGCGCTCATCCAGGCAGACGTAAATATGCGCCCGGCGCGGCGTCACGGGCCACAGCGCCGCGCTCAGCGCCGTTTCCGGCGTCACCGCCATGAGACGGGCCGGCAGCACACCTTCGCGCTCCAATTCGCTTCGGCGTAGCACCAGGCTTTCCAACGCCGCTCCGCTGGCCTGACGCACCTCGCGCGGCCCTTCTGCCAGAATGAACAGCGCTACCAGCGGCAGTGTCAGATTAAACGGCCCCTCAAGCAGCGTCCGCGCACCCATCATCAGTAGTAGCGCGCTCACCATAAAGCCCAGCCGCACGCCCCAGCGCGCCGCCTGAACCGGCGTCATATGCCGCATCAGCAGTCCGCAGACAATGCGCCCGCCGTCCATGGGCAGCGCCGGCAGCAGATTGAACGCCAGCAACGCCGCATTGATGCGCACCACCATCCTCAGCCCGCCAACCCTCATTGAAGCCGCGGCCACGCTCAAACCCACCAGCAGCGCATTAACCGCAGGACCCGCCAGCGCCGTGGCGATCAGCTGCCCGCTCCTCAGCCCCCAAACGCTTTCCAGCCGTGCCGCACCGCCCAGAGGCATCACCTCCAGCTCCAGCACGCGCACCCGCAAAAGCCGCGCCATGAGAACGTGCCCGCCCTCATGCAGCAGCACACTGACAGCCAGCACCGCTGTTTCCCGCCCGCCGCTCAGCCAGCAGGAGAGCAACAGCACGGGTATCGTCAGCCCATGAATGCGCAGCGGCACGCCGCTCAGTGTACCGCCCCTCACGATTGAAGCCGACTGCCCGGATCGACTGGCGTCTTTTCCTCACGTACTTCAAAGTAGAGCCGTCCTTCCGCCGAAACATGCCCCAGCACATCACCGGCCTCGACGCTCTGCCCAACCCGCACGACGGCATCGGCCAGATAGCCATAGGCCGTCTCCCCCTGCTCATGCTCGAGCATCACAACCCAGTCGCCGCTCAGGGCCTGCGAAGCTGCCGTCACGCGCCCGGAATCGGCGGCCAAAACGTTTTCGCCGCCCGCACAGGCATATTCCAGCCACGGCTGCTCCTCGGAATAGACATGCGTTATCTCGCCATGAACCGGCGTAATCAACTCGCCCTCATCGCTCAGATTCAGAAACACCAGCGCCGTTTCAGGCACCAGCGCACGCACAAAGCTCAGCTTGCCTATCCGATCGCCCCAGTCCACGCGCATGGTCATGGCCTGACGAATGCCGCTTATCGCCTTTTCACTCCATGGTGCATCGACCTTCTGCACCGCCAGCACGCACAAAAGCAGCGCCCCGGCAATGGCCGTGTTGCGAATCAGCTTCTCGCCAATAGACAGCGCCGAGGCGCGCCGCCTGCCTTTCTGAGATGGATGCGGCAGCACCTCCCATCCCGCCTGTTCCGCTTCCCGGCCCGCGTCCGGACTTTCCGGCGGACGTTCGCCGCTCGCCGTATGAATTTTCAGCCGTTCATTGTTCTTTTCCATATCACACCCTCCTGTCGTCACAGCTTATGCGCGCGTTGCTTTCAAAATACACTGGACGCCGGGCATGACAAAGCGGCGCGCAGGCCTGAACCCACGCGCCGCTCCAAGACGCAAGCACCTTTTCAACTATCGAACCAGTTTGGCCGGATTGATCGTCGGGCGAACCTGTCGCGCCACACCGGCTCTCGAGCGCATCGCCACATTGCACACCAGACCGATGCCCATGATGTTGGTGATATAGTTCGAGCCGCCATAGCTCACAAAGGGCAGTGGAATGCCCGTAACCGGCATCAAACCGATCACCATGGAAATGTTCTCGAAAATATGGAAGAACATCATCGCCATAACGCCGATGATCAGATAGCAACCGAAGGTATCCTCGGCATGGTTGGCCAGATACATCATGCGCAGCAGCATCGCCAGATACAAAAGAATCATAATGCCGCCGCCCACAAAGCCGAACGTCTCGCACACCACGGCAAAGATAAAGTCGGTATGATCGTCCGGCACATAGTTCAGCGCGGCAAAGTTACCCACGGAGAAGAGCCCCTTGCCCCAAAGCCCGGCCGAACCCAGCATCAATCGGGCGTTGTAGGTCTGCATACCGGCATTGTTGATGTCGTATTCCGGATCAAGCCAGACCTGTATGCGGTCAACGCGGAAGTTATCCGAGAAGTTCAGCACGTACCAGGCCGCCACCACCAGAATAACGCCGATACAGATCGTTCCCACAACCAGCTTGTAATTGGTGCCGGACACCCAGATCAGCACAGCATAAATGGCAACGTACACCAGCGCCGTGCCGACGTCGGGCTGTATGACAATCAGCATCAGCGGCAGGCCCACATAGCAGCTCATGCGAATCAGCTCGGACAGCGTCTTAATCGGCTTTTCACGCGACGAAAACACCTGCGCCAGCGCGATGATGATGGCGATCTTGCCGAACTCAGCCGGCTGGAACGTGCGTCCCGAGCCCCACTGAAAGAACATGTTGGCGGCGCCGCGTCCCACCTCAGTAGTGAATTTCACCAGCGCCAGCACGATGACATTGCCCCAGTAGAACAGATTTTTCCAGCGTCCATACAGCCGATAATCAAAATACGATATACCGGCCAGCACCACCATACCCGCGCACACCCAGAAAAACTGTAGACGCGGATAATACAGCGACTGCGTGGTGATCTTTTCAAGGAAGGTCATTTCCACGCCCTCTTCAATCGGGCTGCCGGTCGCCGCAAAGATGGCCACAATCCCCCACAGCGACATGACCAGAACCATGATGACCAGCGGCCATTCAAAATGCCGGATCAGGCCCTTGCGGTAGCGGCTCTTTTTGACGTCGTTCCACAGCGCCGCAAAGCGCCCCGCCTCCGTCTGATCCTTGCGCTTGCCAAATAGCTTCATTTTATTTTCCTTCTTGTCCTTTCCGCCGTTCAGCCCTTCAGCCGCCTGAACAGCGACGGCCTAGCCGGCATTTTAAAGGGAACGTTCTCCCCTCGAAGCCGCGCAGCCATGCGGACAAACGTCGCGCCCGGCTCTCCCTTGGAAAGAACGACCGGCACGCCCTGCTGCGCCGCCGCCCAGAACGCTGAATTCTCGCCCAGCTGCCCCAGAAGCGTCATGTTCAGCCGCTCGGCCAGCACCGCGCCCGGCATCCCTTCCGAACTCTTAACATGCCGTCCCTTCATGCGGTTGACCACCAGCAGCTGCTCCTGTATGCCCGCCTGCTTCAAAAGCGCGCCCACCCGCTCGGCATCCCGAATGCAGATGGCGTCCTCGTGCGTCACGACAATCGCTTTCTCGGCCGGAGCCATGGCCGCGCGAAATCCGGCGTCCACACCGGCCGGGCCATCGATGAGGATATAGTCATACTGATGCCGAAGCCGCCGCACGACATCGGCAATCGCCGCCGGCTTGACCGACGAGGCGTCCCGAAGCGCCGCCGCCGCAATGAGCGAAAGCCCCTCCACGCAACGCACCTTGACGATGGCCTGCTTTAAGCGGCAGTTGCCTTCAATAACGTCGGTCAGATAATAGACCACATTGTTTTCAAGCCCCAGCAGCACATCCAAACTGCGCAGCCCGGTATCGGCGTCGATGAGCAGCGTGCTCTTGCCCGCCTGTGCCAGCGCCGCTGCGAGATTGACGGCGATCGTCGATTTGCCCACGCCGCCCTTGCCCGATGTAATCACAAGCGCTTCGCCCATGCTTCTTCCTCCTATTCGGCCAGCGAGTTTTCGCTCGCCACCACCGTCGATTCCTTTTCCTGCAGGCTGTCCAGATAGGCGTCGGACACCTTCCAGGCTGCCTGCGCCGCATGTGAACCGGCATAACCGTTCTGAATGTAAACCACAACAGCGATCTTCGGGTCATCCACCGGCGCATAAAGCACCAGCCAGGCGTTGTTTTCAACGTCCAGCTCGGTACGCTGAGAGGTACCGGTCTTGGCCGCCGGAGTGTACTTGGCATTGGCAAAATACGATGTTGCCGTGCCTTCCTCGCTCGCCGAAACGTCCTCCATGCCCTTGCGGATGGCGCTGAGATACTCCTCTGCCCCCTCAATGACGTTAGCCACGACCGGCTGCTTTTCCAGCACGACCTCGCCGGTCGGCGAAATCACCTTGTCCACAAGCTGCGCGTTGTACACCGTGCCGCCGTTGGCAATGGCCGAAACGTAACGCGCCACGGAGATGGGTGTCACCTGCGTGATGGACTGGCCGATGGCCGCCATAATGGTTTCAGAGGCCGTCCAGCGCAAGTCGTTAATCATGTAATAGAACACGTTACCAAGTAGGTTATTGGCAATGTAGCTGCGCGGAATACCCAGCTCCACCTGCAAAATCTCATAGATCTTGCTCGTCCACAGATCTTTGACCAGATCGCTATCGGCCAGATCGAGAATCATCTTCGCCGCCTCGGCCATTTTATCCTCGTCGTAATGATCACCTCGATCCTCGGCAATCTCCTTAAACTTGCTGATGATCGAATTGTAGGCGATGATCGGCTTGGAGGTGTACTGATCGTTCACCTCACGATCGGCATCGTAGAGCTTATCCTGGCTGCCGATGAAGGGCGTGGATTCGCCGTTTAGTTCAATGCCAGTCTTCGAGGTCAGGCCCAACTGAGCACCCCACTTATTCAGATCATTGATGCCCAGTCTGAAGCCAATTTCATAGAAGAAATAGTTGCAGGAATGCGCCAGCGCCTTGGTGATGTCCTGATCCGAATGCTTCCAGATCTGGCTCAGGGCAATCCAGCAGCGCGGGCCGCGGCGGGAGGTATCCAGACCCTCGTAATAGCCGCCGTCGGATATGGTCTCATCCAGCGTCAGCTTGCCTTCCATCAGCGCGCCCAGCGCCGTCACCATCTTAAAAATCGAACCAGGGGTATCGCGCGTGCCAATGGCGCGGTTGAGCATGGGCGAGTTTTCGTCGGTCACCAGCTGATTCCAGTACTGCTTGTCCAATTCACCCTCGAACATACTCAGGTCAAACGTCGGCATATTGGCCAGCGCCAGCACGCGACCGGTGTTGACCTCCATGGCGACCAGCGCGCCGGTTTCAGCCAGCTGAATCTCGCGATCATCCTCCTCATACTGTTTGAGGATTTCTTCGTTTTCGCGAATCCAGCGCTCGCTGACAATCAGCTCCTCCTGCTCGGCGTGAATATCGGCAATGGTCTGCGCCAGCCACTTCTGCGCCACAGCCTGAAGGCTGATGTCCAGCGTGGTGATGACGCTATTGCCATCAACCGGCGGCTCATAGGAGAGCTCGCGCACCACCTTGCCCTTTCGGTTGACCTCGACGACGCGCGTTCCCTGCCGGTAGGACACATACTGGGAAAGCTGATCCTCCAGTGAAGCCTCCAGGCCGCTGGAGCCGACCAGCGCGTCGTTGGGATAGCCCTTTTCCTGATAGGCCTTCAGGCTCTCCTCCGAGGAAATCTTGGAAACATAGCCGATGTTATGCGCGGCCAGCTCCTTTTGCGGATAAACACGCGTCGAGCCCTCAGAAATGTCGATGCCCGGCATATCACCCGATTCAGCCTCAATCCGGCAGACGCACTCATAGCCGACGTCCTCGGCTATGGTCACGGCATTGCCGGTAAAGTTGTTCATGCGCTGCTTCTGCCAGACGGAAAGCACCTTGATCTTATCCTCCTCGGACATATCCTCAGGCAGCTGATAGTTCTGGCACAGCGTGTCAAACAGCTTTTTAACCGGATATTTGGTTTCGTTGGAAAGATAAAAATTGCCGCGCCACTGGCCAATGCGTTCCGCAATGGCCGCTTCGCTCTTGGCGCCGGTATTAAAGCGCCATTCGCCGTCCTCGCCGCGCTCCAGCCAGAACTCAGTGCTCAGCGATTTGCCGCTGCTTTCGATGATCTCAATGGCGCGAATGATGGCCTCGGTATACTGCTTGCGCGCCGCATCGGAAGTCTGCGTGGGATCCCGATAAAACGTCACATTATAGCTTCCCCGGTCATAGGCCAACGGGATCATGTTGGTATCATAAATGGCGCCGCGCTTGCCGTAAAGCTGATAGGTTTTGGTCGAGCGCGTTTCAGCTAGTTCGATATAATCATCCTGATGGACCAGCTGCATATTGCCCAGCTTGAACACCATGGCCGCAAACAGTGCGGACACGGCCAGCAGCAAAATGATCATGCGGTATTTTGTGGGTTTCAAGGATCTCCCTCCTTTGCGGGGCCTTCACAGCCTCAGCGCGTGTAATACGGATTGCCCGGCCTGAGCACCTTTTTAAGGGCAATATGCGCGCCCCAGATCAAAAGCGTATAGACCGGCACGCGGCACAAAGAGCGCACCAGCAGCCCCGTTTCAAACTGAGCTGCCGAAAGCGTCACATAAACATCCATGGCCAATTCGTAAACCGTAAAGCAGATGGCCGAGGAAATGACCGGACAAAGCCGATTCGTCCACATGAGGCGTCCGAACCAGCCGCCCGCATAGCCCAGCGCCGCGCCCAAGAGCGTCATAAGCCCCAGCGGCGTGCTGACCGAAATATCCATAACCAATCCAGCGATCATGCCCAGCAAAAGGCCGCGCGTTCGGCCCAGCAAAAGGCCAAAGCAGTGAATCAGCAAAATCGTGAATACCGGCACCAGCCAAAATGACGTAAACTGCGGTACAATCACCGTATCCAGCAGAAACGCCACAGCCAGCAGCACCCAGGGCATCAGTCTTTTTATCATAACTTTTCTCCGTTGTCCGTTCTTTTGACAGGCCTATCCGCCGTCAGCTCTGCGCCCAGAGATCCTCCAGGAAATCGCCCTGCTCCACCGGCTTATCCGAAGCGTTGGGCGCAACGGTCGGCATGGCCCAGTTGTTGGGCTGCTGCACGCTGTCGGTCGTGCTGGGGGC
>CAYOTH010000081.1:0-7072 GCA_964406835.1 uncultured Oscillospiraceae bacterium | reverse complement strand
ATTCCGGCTATGCGCTCTCGGCAGGCGAACTGAACGGCTCCCTGACGGCGGTGCTGAATACGATTTCCGGCATTGGCCAGCAGGATGCGCTGGAGGCGATGAAGGCGCTCAAGAGCGTGACGCCTGAAACGGTGACCCAGTATGCCGGCATGTACCAGGCGCTGGCACAGGAGGGCATGATTTCCACCTCCGGTTCGGCCAAGGCCATTTCGCAGAATGCCGATCTTTACGAAACGGTGCTCAATCCCTTCGGCGTTGTGGTGAGCGATGGCAGTGCCTGGAGCGATGTCAGCGAAACGGATGTCTATTACGAGGCGGTGAATACGGCGGCGGAGATCGGACTGATGCTGACCGTTTCGGAGGACACCTTCGGCGCCAACGAGCCGGCGACGATGGACGATCTGGTGATTGCGATGTATCTGATGGCGGGCGGCGACGACAACTATGCGGACGCCCTGGCCACGCTGTCCGAGTATAACATCGTTCCGGGTGATGCGGCGCAGGAGGATACCATGACCGTTGGGGACATGGCGGCCTATGCCAATAATTTCTGCTATGCGGTGATGTTGGATTCCTACGAGGGCGATGACCTTGAGGGGATTATGAACTGGGCTGATGGACGCGGCTATCTGTGCATGATGCCCGCCGACTCTGAGCTGGATGCGCAGGCCACGGCCACGCGCGCTCAGTTGGCCTATTTGCTGATGGGCATTTACATGGAGCCGTAAAGCCTGTTTTTAGCAGATTTTTGCCCGCGTCAAGGCTTTTGCAAAAAGGAGGAAGGCCATGAGGCTTTATTTTGCGCCGCTGGAAGGCGTGACCGATGTGGTGTACCGGCGCGTTCATCACGAGTGCTTTTCAGGCGTGGACAAATACTATATTCCCTTTATCAGCCCGACGCAGCATTTGACCTTTACATCGCGCGAGCAATCGGCTGTTTCTCCGGCGCTCAACGCGGGGATTCCGGCCGTGCCGCAGATTCTTACCAAAAATGCCGAGCATTTTGTCTATACGGCGCGCGCGCTGTGCGAGGCCGGGTATCGCGAGGTCAATCTGAATCTGGGCTGCCCATCCGGCACGGTTACGGCTAAGGGCAAAGGATCGGGAATGCTGCGCGATCTTACAGGGCTTGAGCGCTTTCTGGATGAGATTTTCGCCGAAGCGCCCTGCGATATATCGATTAAGACGCGCATCGGCTATGATTCGCCGGACGAATGGGCGGCGCTTTTAGAGCTTCTGGCGCGCTATCCCATTTCGGAATTGACGATTCATCCGCGCACGCGCAGTCAGCTCTACGGTGGGCGGCCGAATCTGGCGGCCTATCGTCGCGCATTTGAAAGCGGCAAGGCCTGCGTTTACAATGGTGATCTGCGCACGGTGGATGATTGCCGCGCGCTGAGGACGGCCTGTCCTGAGACGGCGGCGCTGATGATCGGGCGTGGGCTGGTGAGCAATCCGGCACTGGCGCGCGAGATCCAGGGCGGGCCGGCGCTGACGCGTGAAGAGCTTATTTCCTTCCACGATCAGCTGCTGCGCGCCTATTTGGAAACCTGGCCGAAGAACGCCGTCATCGGACATATGCACGAGATTATGAAGCATGTTGCCGCGCAGTTTGACGAAACGGCCAAGCCTTTGAAGGCGCTTCGCAAGGCCTCGACGCTGGAAATGTACGCTTCGGCGGCGCGCGCCCTGCTGGAGTGTCCCTTTAAAGAAGCCTTGGGCGTCAGTTGGATTGACTCAAGCGATTTAGAAATGAAAATCGAATAAACAAAAATCAGTCTGCCACCGATCAAGGGAGACAGGCTGATTTTTGTTTATTCGATTAAATGAGCGCCATAACGCCGGTGATGATCATGCCGCACAGCGCGCTGAGGGTATAGAGTATGGCGACGACGGCCAGGTTCTCGCGGCTGTTTCGGTTGGTGCGCGCCAGCACCAGCAATCCGATGCCCGCATTGGAGAGCAGACCGGCAAACAGGCCGCCCAGCGAGACGATGCCCGCCAGATAGGACTGCGTGATGATGACCGAGACCGCGCAGTTGGGAATCAGGCCGAAGAGGGCCAGCAGCAACTCGGAAACGACCGGGCGGCTCATCATGAGCGCGGCAATATGCTCCTCGCCGATCAGGCCAAAGACCATGTTGAGCACGAAGTTGATGGCGATCAGCATGACGCCGATTTTCAGCGTGTGCTTGAGCGCCGACAGCCAGACGTTGTCCTCGTCGTCGCATTCGCAGTGTTCGCGCTCGCAGAAGCTGTGAATGTCCTTGTTCGCCTTAAAGAAGCGGCCGAAGATGGTGTCGGCGATATAGCCAAGGGCGATGCCCAAAGCGGCCTTGGACAAAACGATGGCCAGTATGGAGGAGAGCTTGATACTGCCGTCGGTCAGCGCAGAGAGCATAACCGGCAGCATTTCGTCTGACGTGGCGAAGAAGACGGCCAGCATGGTGCCGACGGTGACGGCGCCGGTCGAAAAGAGCGTGGCGGCCGCGCCGGAGATGCCGCACTGCGGAATAGCGCCCAGCAGGCCGCCCAGAAGCGGGCCGGACGAGCGAGAATACACGCGCAGCAGGTTTTCGTTCAGCTTTTGGCTGCGCTCGAGCAGTTCCATCAGCAGATAGGCGACGAAGAGAACGGGCAGGCTGAAAGCGCCGTCCTTCAGGGCGTCCAGAATGCAGTCCAGGATGAGTTCAGGCATGATTGATAAATTCCTCCAAACCGGGTCGAAAAAAAGCACAACGCCTTCATTATACGGATTGAAGCCATTCTGTCAAGTAATTCTATTTAAAAAATACTTCAATAAAGACAAAAAACAGGGCGGGGACGTCGGCTGGCCTGCCTCCATGAAAAGCAGAAGGGCTTCTAAACGCGGTTTCGGGCCTGATTTCGGTAGACTGAGGGCGAAAGGCCCAATCCGTTTCGAAAGGCGCGGCTGAAGTGATAGGGGCTTTCAAAGCCGGTCATCTCGCCGATGACGGCGACGGGCGCTTCGGTGTTTTCCAAAAGCGCGCAGGCCTGACGCAGACGCGCCTGGGTGATGTACTGATTGGGCGAGAGGCCGTACACCTCGTGAAAGAGGCGGCGAAAGTAGGTTTCGCTCAAGCCGCATTCTTCGGCCAGGCGGGCGATGGGCCATTCGCGCGTTAAGTCATTTTCGATGCGCGAGACGCATAGGCGCAGCAGCTGGGTGCATTTTTCAGGCAGATAGCGCGCG
This sequence comes from uncultured Oscillospiraceae bacterium, assembly GCA_964406835.1. Taxonomy (GTDB): domain Bacteria; phylum Bacillota; class Clostridia; order Christensenellales; family Aristaeellaceae; genus Firm-10. The sequence goes on along the minus strand of CAYOTH010000081.1, from coordinate 3,858 downwards.
CTCAGATCCTCGTCCATGTCGGCCAGCGTTTCATACAGCAGCGCGTTGAGTCGGGCCGCATAGGCGACGGGACGAAACGTCCACAGTCGCGTCATTTCGGTGAAGCGCTTTTCGCATTCGTCGCTGCGGCGCGGCGTCATTAAAAACGCCTCAATCGGGGCCGCGGGCGCGATGAAAAAGTTGATGCAGTCGCAATCGCCCACCTCGACGGCCTGCGCGGCGTAATCGCAGCCCTCAGGTAGATAGAGTAGCGTGCCGGGCGCACAGTCAATGGGCGGCTGGCCCTCGAACAGGTAGCGTCGCCTGCCGCTGCGGTTGTAAACCAGGCCGTGATAGGCGCGGCCCCGGAAGCGCTTGGCGGGCAGGCCGTCAATCACTTCAGGCATGGGATCGCGCTCGCCGAAGACGCGTACGGCGCCCGCAATGCCGGTGACAATCCATTCTGAAATGCGCAGCATGGCTTTACTTTCCGTCCTTTGCAAAATTTTCTGCGCTTATTATACGGCTTGAGTGCTCAAAAGGCAAGATGTTTTGTGCCGAAAATGGTAAATGAATGATTTTGGGTATGGCGCTTTATCTTCAAAGCCGCTATACTATAGAAGAAGCATGGATGCTGTCAACAGGAAGAAGGAGGCTGCTATATGCTGCTGAATAAAGACTGGCCGGCCAAGCGGGCCTATATCGAACGGAAATATGACGAGCGTATGTTTGACGAGAGCACGGGCCTGAGCAATGCGGAAATTCGTGCCGGTTTGGATAAAATATTTTCGGAGAGCCGGGGGATGAGCCATACGCAGATCAAGGCGTTGGGCTTTGAGTATGTGCTCGACCACGCGCGCATTGACGTAGATGAACACGACTGGTTCATCGGTCTGAGCGAGTGGAACGAGAAAAGCATGGATGCGGCGTTTTGCCAGCGATGGATGAGCGAGGTTCGCCAGGAGAGCGCCCCCGCTCTGATGGAGGCCGGAGAACGGCTTCGCTCAAACTGGGCGTGCATGTCCTATCTGGATTACTGCCATTCCGTCCCCGATTGGAACGCCGTGCTGGCGCTGGGCTTTTCAGGACTTCGGCAGCGGGCGGCACAGTACAGGGCACAGCGTGAGGCTAAGCAGGGGACGCTTTCTCTGCGCGAGGGCGATTATTTTGATTCGATTGAACGGGAATATGCCGCGATTGATCGCTTTATTGCCCGCTTGCGCGATCGGGCGCTGCAAAAAAACAGCGTGTCCTGCCGCCGCATTGCCGAGTGTCTTGAGCACATTCGAACGGGCGCGCCCCAAACCATGTATGAGGCTCTTCAAACCATCTGGCTGTATTTTCTCATTTCGGAATATGTGGATTGCCTTCAGGTGCGTTCCTTTGGCAATCTTGATGCAGCGCTTTATTCCTATTGTCAGCGCGATCTTGAACGGGGCGTCACGCGCGAGGAGGAAGCCGATGTGCTGGCGGCCTTTTTGATGCAGGCCAGCGCCATGCGCTATTATTGGGGGCATCCGTTCTATATGGGCGGCACGGCGGCGGACGGAAGCTGCCTGATTAACGACTTGAGCTTTCTGATACTCGATGTCTATGACGAATTGGGCATTTACGATCCGAAGATACAGATCAAGCTGGATCACAACACGCCGACAGCGTTTGTCAAAAAGGTGCTGGCGATGATTCGCGGCGGGCATTCCAGCTTCAACTTTGTGGGTGAGCAGGCTATGCGGCGCGCGCTTCTTAAAGAGGGCTATACGCAGCAGGAGGCTCGCGAGGCGGTGGTCAAGGGCTGCTATGAATACACGGCCAACGGCGACAGCGTGGATACGGCCAACGTTCATGTCAACCTGCCTAAGGCAGTGGAGCTGGCTCTGCACGATGGCTGGGATGCCTTTCATGGCGTTCAGGTCGGCCCGCACACCGGGCGCGCCGAGGATTTGAGCTGCTTTGAGGATTTCTACGAGGCCTTTATGACTCAGGCGCGCTTTATCTATGAGACGGGCTTTGCCGAGCTGGGGGCCTATGATGCCCGCGTCGGCGAGGTAAATCCCACGCCCATGTTTTCGGCGACCATCCGCACAAGCCTTGAACGGGCTTACGATGCCTATTCCGGCGGCACGAAGCACCGGGAATCGGGCGTATTGCTCTGCTGTCCGGCCACGGCCGCCGATTCGCTGGCCATGGTCAAGAAGTATGTCTATGACCGGGGCGAGGTGACGTTGCCGCAGCTTCGCGATATTCTGGATAAAAACTGGGCGGACGCCGAGGTTTTGCGCCGCCGTATTCTCAATGATCGCGATAAATGGGGCAACAATCGCGATTTGCCCGATGCGCTGTTTAAGGATTTCACCGAGCGGCTGGCGCACCTGAACAACGGGCGGCTCAGCGCGCGCGGCGCTTACTGCACGACCAGCCTGCACAACGCGCTGATGTTTCGCACCATGGGCGAGCACACTGCCGCCACGCCGGACGGCCGTTTTTCCGGCGAGGAATGCTCGAAGAATGCCTCGCCCGTTCAGGGGATGGCGCGCGAGGGCGCTACGGCGACAATCGCCTCGCTGGCCAAGCTGGACGCCAGTCTTTTCCGCGGCGATTTTCCGCTGGATGTGGCGCTTTCGCCCAATGCCGTGCGCGGCGAGGCCGGGCTGGAGGCCATGTATGCACTTTTGATGACTTACATGGACAATGGCGGCCATGCCATTCACTTTAACGTGCTTTCGCCGGAAACGCTGCGCGATGCTCAGGCACATCCGGAAAAGCACCGCGATTTGCAGATTCGCGTCTGCGGCTGGAATGTTCTTTGGAACAATCTTTCCCGCGACGAGCAGACCTACTATATCCGTCAGGCCGAGGCGGCGCAGTAAAAACGCACAGCTTGGGCTGAGGATCAGGAGCGAGGAAAGATCATGATTGAAAAGCAACCGGACGGTTTTTTAATGGATGTCAAGCGTTTCGCTGTGCATGACGGGCCGGGCATTCGCACAACGCTGTTTTTAAAGGGCTGCTCGCTGAAGTGCGTGTGGTGCCATAATCCCGAGGGCATCGCACCGCGCGCCGAAATGGCCTTTTATGCACACAAGTGCCTTGCCTGCGGCGAATGCGTGCGCGTTTGCTCGCAGGGGGCGCATCGCATGGAGGCGGGGCAGTCTGTCTTTGAGCGGGAACGCTGCCTGGCCTGCGGAGCCTGTGAGGAGGCCTGTCCGGGCGAGGCCATGAGGCGCTTCGGCCGGCGTGTGAGCGTTGAGGAGGCGCTGAGGCTGGCGTTGGAGGATCGCGCGTTTTACGAGCATTCTCAGGGCGGCGTGACCGTTTCAGGCGGGGAGCCGCTTTTGCAGGCGGAGTTTGTGCGCGCGCTGTTTGAGAGGCTGAAGCGGGAACGTATCCATACCGCTGTGGATACCTGCGGTAACGTTTCATGGGAGGTCTTTGAAAAGGTGCTGCCTCAAACGGATCTGTTTCTTTTTGATGTCAAGCATATGGATTCATCGGCGCACCGGGCGCTGACCGGCGCGGGTAATGAGCGTATTCTGGATAACCTCAGGCGCTTGTCTGAGGCCGGCGCGCGCCTTGAAATTCGTCTGCCGCTGGTTCCAGGCTGCAATGACGACGAGGACGTGCTTCGCCGCATGGGCGTTCTGCTGGGCCAGATGAATATCGAGATCATGCGCGTTTTGCCCTATCATTCGCTGGCCCGTTCCAAATATGCGGCGCTGGGGCTTTGCGATACCATGCCGCCGGTCGATTCGCCGGATGATGCGGCGCTGGAGCGGGCGGTTTCCCTTCTGCACGAGGGCGGCGTCAACGCCGTTTCGGGGCGCGATTAAAGTCAATAAAAAAACATCCGCGTCTTCAGGCCCGGGCCGATGAGCCCAAGTC
>CAYOTH010000080.1:0-7149 GCA_964406835.1 uncultured Oscillospiraceae bacterium | reverse complement strand
GCCCACATACAGGCCCACGCCCCGGAAGGAATCGATCAGGCGCAATACGTCTGTGTCATAGGTGATGCCCAGATCGCCGCGGACTTTGCTGGATTCGATGTCATTGGCGTTGATGGCGATGACGATTTCAGCCTGATCCTTGAGCTTGAGCAGCATTTGCAGCTTGCTGTCGGGCTTGAAGCCGGGCAGAACGCGGGAAGCATGGTGATCGTCAAACAGCTTGCCGCCGAATTCCAGATACAGCTTGCCGCCGAATGCGTGAATGCGCTTGAGAATCTGTTCCGATTGCAGGGAAAGATATTTATCGTTGTCAAAGCCTTGTTTCATGGCCAACATCCCTCCGACATATTTCTACATTTGCATTTATCTTAGCCGAAGAGGGCGCGTGTGTCAACGGGAAAAGGGTTATAGTTCGGTCATTCGGAAAAAATCTTTGCGAGACAACAAAACCTTTTCATGGTTAAAGCAAAACTTTTCTTGACGCGATGCTCGATTTCGTATATCATAAAACAGATAAACAGAAATGGAAGGAGCGTCGCGGCCATGAACGTAAGCGAAGAGAGAGCTTTTGAATTGCTGAAGGCAATGGCTTTTGAACGGGTGAGCGGCAGTGAGGCTGAGCGCCGCGCGGCCGATCTTCTCAGGGCCGAGGCGGCTTCCTTTGGTGTTTTGGCCGAAATCGACAGCTTCGAGGTTGAAGATGCCGATGTTTTTGAGGCGACGCTGGAAGTAACGGCTCCCTGGCATCAGTCTTTTGAAGTGACCGGCTACAAGCGTTCGGCCAATACGCCCGAGGGTGCTCTGGAGGCCGAATTCCTGTATGTCGAAAATGCTTCCGAGGTGCTTTTGTCCAAGGCGAAGGGCAAGATCGTGCTGACCAACGAGCTGCGCCGCGATGCCTATGAACGCATTGTCAAGGCCGGCGCGGCGGGCGTGATCACCTGGACGGGTGATTTCAGTGATTGTGCGGACGAGTCTGATCTGAACATCTGCAAGATGCGCCCGGCGCTGACCGAGGCCTTTGGTTTCCTGCCGGCAGTCAATATGCGGGCGGCCGACGCCATCGAGCTGGTGCGTTCAGGCGCGCAGACGGTTCGCATGACAGTCAAAAACCAGAACGTGACGCGTCAGAGCCAGAATGTGCTTATGACCATTCCGGGAAGCGACCGTGCCGATGAGGAAATCCTTTTGGGCGCGCATTATGACAGCGTTTATTTTTCGACCGGCGCATATGATAATGCGGCCGGATGCGTCGTGCTGATGGAATTGATGCGCTATTTTGCCGCCAATCCGCCCCGGCGCACGCTCAAGTTCGCCTTTTTTGGCTCGGAGGAGCAGGGGCTTTTGGGCAGCTGGCATTATGTCAAAACGCAGGATCTGAGCCGAACTGTCTTTATGATTAATGCCGATGTGGGCGGACCGGTTCTGGGCGCTAACAAGGCGACGCTCACCAGCGATCAAAACGGCGTGGCTTATGTGGAAGCGCTTCTGAAGGAAGGCGGATATGCTTTTGATGTTCGCCAGAACATTCAGTCCAGTGATTCCGTCCCGCTGACCGATGCGGGCATTCCGTGTCTGAATATCAACCGCGCTGCGGCTCACGGCGCGGGCGTGATGCATTCCCGTTTGGACACGGTGTCGTTCCTTTCGGCGCAGGGCGTGGCCAATGTGCTCTATCCGGCGCTGGATGTGACGAAGCGTTTGGCCAATGCGTCTGTTTTCCCGATCAGACGCGAGATTCCTCAGGAAGTCCGCGATATGATCGATAAGTATCTATATAGGAAATAGTCGTCAGGTTCGGCGCTTTGTTTTTCAAAAGCGGTCGAACCTGATTTTTAGCGTTCAAGTGAGAATCGATACAGATTCTTTAATTGAATTGGTGTTGACAAATGGCGGTTCATGCGGTACAATGCTCATAATTATGAGGCATATGGCCGCTTAATTGAATTATTATTCACAAATGACCGAAATATGCAATAACGGAGGCGGCGTGCATGAAGAAAAGGTATCTAGTGCTGGCGGACGGAACAGTGTTCGAAGGGCAGGCATTCGGCGCAGAGGGCGATGTAACCGGTGAGGTGGTTTTTACCACCGGCGTGTGCGGTTACATTGAAACGCTGACCGATCCCAGCTATTATGGCCAGATCGTTTTGCAGACATTCCCCTTGATCGGCAATTACGGCATCATCGAGGAGGATTTTGAAGGCGATTGCCATGTGCGCGGCTATGTGGTGCGCGAGTGGTGCGATACGCCGTCCAATTTCCGCAGCGAATATGACATCGACACCTTCCTGAAGAAGAAGGGCGTCCCCGGCATCTGCGGCGTGGATACGCGCGCCATTGCCAAGGTCATTCGCGAGCATGGCGTGATGAACGGCATCATCTGCGATGAGATTCCTGCCGATCTGTCGGCGGTTCAGGCGTACCGCATTGAAAAGGCAGTTGAGAGCGTGACCTGTTCTGAGCCGGTGCTCTATCCGGCGCAGGGCGAGGAAAAGTATCAGGTGACGCTGGTTGACTACGGCGCCAAGCAGAACATCATCACGATTTTGACGAAGATTGGCTGTGCAGTGCGCCGCGTTCCGGCTTCGACCACGGCCGAGGAAATCCTGGCCGCTCATCCCGACGGCGTTATGCTCTCCAATGGCCCTGGAGACCCGGCGCAGAACGGTTTCTGCATTGAGCAGATCAAAAAGCTGTTGGGCAATGTGCCGATTTTCGGCATCTGCCTGGGCCATCAGATGACGGCGCTGGCGACGGGCGGCGCGACCGTCAAGCTCAAATATGGCCATCACGGCTCAAATCAGCCGGTTTGCCGCGTAAAGAACGGCAAGCACTATATCACCAGCCAGAACCACAATTATGCCGTTGTGGGCGAATCGGTGAAAAACGGCGTGGTCAGCTTTGTCAACGCCAACGACAAGACCTGCGAGGGTGTGGATTATCCCTCTCTCAAGGCCTTCACCGTGCAGTTCCACCCGGAGGAGCGTTCCGGTCCCCACGACACCGAGTCCCTTTTCGACCACTTTATCGCCATGATGGAGGAGAACCGACATGCCGCTGAATAAGAATATCAAAAAAGTTCTGATGATTGGATCCGGCCCCATTGTCATCGGCCAGGCCGCCGAGTTTGACTATGCCGGCGCGCAGGCCTGCCGCGTGCTAAAGGAAGCGGGTGTCAACGTGGTGCTGGTCAACTCCAACCCGGCCACCATCATGACCGACAAGGCGCTGGCCGACGAAATTTATCTCGAGCCGCTGACGGTTGAGACCATCAAGCGCATTATTGAAAAGGAAAAGCCGGACAGCATGCTAGCGGGCCTGGGTGGACAGACCGGCTTGACGTTGGCTATGCAGCTGGACAAGGAAGGCTTTTTGAAGAGCCATGGCGTGAGCCTGATCGGCGTCAACACCGAGGCCATCGACAAGGCGGAAGACCGCAAGCTCTTCAAGGACACCATGACGGCCATTGGCGAGCCGTGCATTCCCTCGGATATTGCCAACGACGTGGAAACGGCCATGGCCATTGCCGATCGCATTGGTTACCCGGTCATTGTGCGTCCGGCCTTTACGCTGGGCGGCGCGGGCGGCGGCGTGGCTTACAACGAGAAGGAGCTGCATGAAATCGCCTATACGGGCCTTGATATGTCGCCCATCACGCAGGTGCTGATTGAAAAGTACATTGCGGGTTGGAAGGAAATCGAGTTCGAGGTCATGCGCGATGCTGCAGGCAACGCTATCGCCGTATGCAGCATGGAGAACCTCGACCCGGTCGGCGTTCATACCGGCGACTCCATCGTTGTGGCTCCGGCGCTGACGCTCTCCTCCCGTGAATATCAGATGCTGAGATCGGCTTCGCTCAACATCATTGCGGCGCTGGGCATTACCGGCGGCTGCAACTGCCAATTTGCGCTCAACCCCAATTCGTTTGAGTATGCCGTTATCGAGGTCAACCCCCGCGTGTCGCGTTCCTCGGCCTTGGCCAGCAAGGCGACCGGATATCCTATCGCCAAGGTGACTACGCAGATTGCGCTGGGCTATACGCTGGATGAAATCAAAAACGAGATTACCGGCCAGACCTGCGCCTGCTTCGAGCCGACGGTTGACTACGTTGTGGTGAAGCTGCCCAAGTGGCCCTTTGACAAGTTTGTCGGCTCCAGCCGCACGCTGGGCACACAGATGAAGGCCACCGGCGAGGTAATGTCCATTGCGCCGACGTTTGAAATGGCCATTATGAAGGCTGTGCGCGGCGCGGAAATCAAGCTGGATACGCTGAACCGCCCCTACGAGGGCGACGTTCCGGTCGAAAAGCGACTGGAGCAGGTGGACGACAACCGCCTCTTTACCATGTTTGAGGCGCTCAAGAAGGGCGTCAGCGTTGACTTTGTCCATGACGTGACCAAGGTGGACCGCTGGTTCCTCAATCGCCTCAAGCATCTGGCTGATTTTGAGAAGGAGCTGGCCGGCGGCCTGACCGATGAGCTGTATCAGCAGGCCAAGAAGCTGGGCTATCCGGATTCGGCGATCAAGCGTCTGAGCGGTGCGAGCGAGCTGCCGGCGGCGACGTCCGTCTACAAGATGGTCGATACCTGCGCGGCGGAGTTTGGCGCCGAAACGCCGTACTTCTATTCGACCTTTGACACCGACTGCGAATCGCGCGCCTTCCCGCGCTCCGGCAAGCCCATCGTCATGGTGCTGGGCAGCGGCCCGATCCGCATTGGCCAGGGTATTGAGTTCGACTATTCTTCCGTTCACTGCGTCTGGACGCTCAAGGAAATGGGCTATGACGTTGTGATTGTCAACAACAACCCCGAAACGGTTTCGACCGACTATGACACCGCTGACCGCCTGTATTTCGAGCCGCTGACCGAGGAAGATGTCATGCGCATCATCGAGGTGGAGAAGCCGGTGGGCGTGGTTGTGGCCTTTGGCGGCCAGACGGCCATCAAGCTGACCAGTTTCCTGGACAAGCAGGGCGTGCGCATTCTGGGCACGTCGGCTGAGAGCATCGACGTGGCGGAGGATCGCGGACGCTTCGATGCGCTGCTGGAGAAGTTCTCCATTCGCCGCCCCAAGGGCATGGGCGTGCGCACGCTGGACGAGGCGAAGGATGCGGCCAAAACGCTGGGCTATCCGGTGCTGCTCAGGCCCAGCTACGTCATTGGCGGCCAGAACATGACCATTGCCAATGAAGAGGCCGATGTCGAGCGCTATATGACGCGCATACTCTCCGGCGGCATTGATAACCCGGTGCTGATCGATAAATACATGCCCGGCGTGGAGCTGGAGGTTGACGTTATTTCCGACGGCCAGGATGTGCTGATTCCCGGCGTTATGGAGCACGTTGAGCGCGCCGGCATTCACAGCGGCGACTCGATTGCCGTCTATCCGCCGTATAATCTCAATGACCGTATGCTCAAGACCATCTGCGAAAGCTCTGAGAGTCTGGCTTTGGCGCTGGGAACGAAGGGCCTGGTCAACATCCAGTATCTGATCTGGGAGGGCGAGCTGTACGTCATCGAGGTGAACCCCCGCGCTTCCCGTACCATTCCCTACATTAGCAAGGTGACGGGCGTACCTATGGTCGATGTGGCTTCCCGCGTCATGCTGGGCGAGAGACTGCGCGATCTGGGCTATGGTACTGGCCTTTACAAGACGCCGCCTTATTGCGCCGTCAAGGTTCCTGTCTTTTCTTTTGAAAAGCTGACCGACGCCAACTCCTACCTGGGCCCGGAAATGAAATCAACCGGCGAGGTGCTGGGTCTGGCTGAGAACATCAGCGAGGCGTTGTTTAAGGGCCTGACCAGTGCGGGCATCAAGATGCCCAAGCCCGGCGAGGAAACCGGCGTGCTGCTGTCGGTTGATGCCTATGACAACGAAGAAATCATCGGGCTGGCGCGCAAGCTGAACAACCTGGGTTGCCGCCTGTATGCGACGCCCGATACGGCGCGCGCTGTCTCCGTACTGGGTACGGCGGTTGAAACGGTTCCCATGGTCGATCAGAGCGACGCGATCTATTCTCTGATGGAGAGCGGCCAGATCAACTATGTGATTTACACCGGTGCGCTGCGCGACGATACCGTTGACGAATACATTGCGCTACACCGCAAGGCGCTGCTCCTGGGCGTGGCCTGCTTCACCTCGCTGGATACGGCCAATGCGCTGGCGGATATCATTGCCAGCCGCTATAACCAGTCCAACACGGAGCTGGTGGACATCAACCACCTGCGTGCCAGCCGCCAGAAGCTGCACTTCTCGAAGATGCAGGGTTCGGGCAACGACTACATCTACATTGACAACTACGACGGCTCGATCACCTGCCCCGAGGCGCTGAGCGTTGCGCTGTGCGACCGCCACTATGGCGTGGGCGCTGACGGTCTGGTGCTCATTGAGCGCAGCAGCGTGGCCGATGCGAAGATGCGCATGTTCAACCGGGATGGCTCGGAGGGCATGATGGCGGGCAACAGCATTCGCTGTGTGGCCAAGTTCATCTACGACAACGGCCTGGTCAACCGGATGCGCGTGACCATTGAGACGGGCAGCGGCGTCAAGAGCATGACGCTGTATACGCGCTTTGGCAAGGTCAGCTCGGTCTCGGTCGATATGGGCAAGGTGTCGCTGCGGGCCAAGGATGTGCCCTGCACGCTTGCTTGTGATCGCGTGGTCAATCAGCGCGTGGAAATCGGCGGCCGCAAGTACGCCGTGACCTGCGTGTCGGTGGGCAACCCGCACTGTGTGGTCTTTACCGATCATGTCGAGCAGCTCAATCTGGAGGAGCTGGGCCCGCAGTTTGAAAATGCGCCAATCTTCCCGGAGCGCGTCAACACCGAGTTCATTCGCGTGGTCAACCCCACGACGATCAAGATGCGCTGCTTCGAGCGCGGTAACGGCGAAACGCTGGCCTGCGGCACGGGCGCCTGCGCGGCGGTTGTGGCGGCAGTCGAAAACGGCCTGTGCAAGAAGGGCGTGGACGTGACTGTCAATACCCGCGGCGGCGATCTGATTGTCAACTATACCGACGATCACGTTGTGCTCAGCGGTGATGCGGCGCTGGTCTACGAGGGCGAGCTGGAATACTAAGCGCCTGAAGAAAGGCTTCTGCGTTCAAATTCTCCTTCAATATCAAAAGGCAGACTGTTTAAAAAACGG
>CAYOTH010000079.1:0-7172 GCA_964406835.1 uncultured Oscillospiraceae bacterium | reverse complement strand
CTTCTGAAGCGGGCAGCGACTCGGCATTCTCGACTTCAGGCTGAACATCCTCGATTGCCGCCGTGTCCTCCGGCAGTGCTTCGGGAAGCGAAGAGGGTGCATCCTCTTCAGTCAATTCCTCGTCATCCAGTTCCTCTTCGGCGTAATCGGCCTCTTCCTCATCGTCAGCCTCATTGCGATTGGAAAGCGACTTCAGGCGGTCACTCAAAGCACCGAGTTTGACACTGAGGCCCTTAAAAAGCGAGGAGAGCGCCGATTCATCGTCGTTTTCATCTTCCTCTTCTTCGGCTTCGTCGTAGGTTTCCTCATTATAATCATCGGAAGCCTCTTCAGTGTCATCCGAGGAAGGAATCTCGGCGGGGGACAGCGTGACATCGGCGAGGGGTTCTTCGTCCGGTTCGACAGCCGGGACGATCGGTTCGGCCAGGGCGATGTCAGCCGCCGGTTCAACCGGTACGACGGGCGTTTTCTTAATACCGGTCAGATCGGCCGCCGGCTCGACGGGGGGCGTTTCTTCTTTTATAGTCGGCTCGACAGGCGGCTGCGGCTTTTTTGGCAGCATAGCCTTGGGTACGGCCGGCTGAGCGGGCTTGGCCGGTTTGGCGACGGTGGCTTCGTGTTCGGGGAAGCCGGTTCGCTGGGGGCGGGGTTGAGTCGCGTTCGCGTGTGAGGCCGAAGCGGCCGAGCGCTGAGCGGCGCGGCGTTTCTCGGCCATTTGCTGGCGGAACTCGTAATAATCGCGTTCGACATCCTGGGCCTGTTTGCGAGACATTGGCTGTACACCTCGTTTATTCGGTGATTTTATGAGATCATATCAAGCATATCAACAGATACTCACATACTATTATAGCATACAAAAAGTCAAACGCAAGGTTAAAATGAACAAATTACAAAAATTTTCAGTGAAAAGCAGTTTTCCCGCCACTGGAAAGCCCAAATAGCGTCTCAATCGTCTATGGGAGCGCCGGGGAAATTAGGAAAATGGGGAAGCGCCTGCCGAGGGGCCAGGCGGGCTATAAGGGCGGCGGAGATCTTCAATGAGCAGCCGGGTTGTTTACGATAATCGTCCGCAAAGGGGTTCGTGACGAAGAAGGCTGGGGCATTTGAGTGGATTTGCCCTGCGAGATTTGAAAAAGAGTGATGTTTTAGCGGAAAAATCGTGAAAATGATAATAAAACGCGGTTCGATCAAAAATTGATTGTTGACCCCATATTAGATAATATGCTAAAGTGTGTGTGCATTGATTCAGGAGAATGTGAGGAGGACGAATATGGCACAGCTTCGAAGCATGAAAAGAAAAAAGCGCTTTGCGGCCAGACTGTGGGATCAGCGGGCTTTGGTACTGATGAGCCTGCCGGCGTTGGCACTGGTTATCGTTTTTCAGTATATACCGATGTACGGTATTACCATTGCCTTCCAGCGGTTTAATGCGATCAAGGGCTTTTTTAATCCGGACATCGAATGGGTGGGGCTTAAGTATTTTGCCAAGTTTTTTCAGACGCCCTATGTATTCCGGCTTTTGCGCAACAACCTGATTATCAGTTTGGAGGATCTGATTATTGGCTTTCCGCTGCCGATTATTCTGGCCATACTGCTCGATCAGCTTCAGCTGCCGCGCTATAAAAAGGTGGTTCAGACCATATCCTATTTGCCGCATTTTCTTTCAACTGTTATACTGGTTGGCCTGGTCAAGATGATCTTCGCCTATGACGGCATTGTCAATGACGTCATTGAATCGCTGGGCGGATCGCGGCAGACCTTCCTGATTAGCCGATCAGCTTATCGTCCGCTGTTCATTGGCTCGGGTATATGGCAGGGCGTTGGCTGGGGATCGATTATTTATCTGGCGGCGCTGACCAACGCCGATCCGCAGCTTATGGAAGCGGCTGTTGTGGACGGGGCCTCGCGCTTCCAGCGGATTATTCATGTCTCCATCCCGGCCATTCTTCCGACGATTTCCATTCAGCTGATTTTCAGAATCAGCAGCATCTTGGGCGTCAGTCAGGAAAAGACGATTCTGCTTTATAATGAATCGACCTATGAGGTGGCCGATGTAATCGGCAGCTATGTATACAGGCAGGGCATCGTAGGCGGTAGCTATGAATACACAACGGCCATCAGCCTTTTGATGAGTCTGGTTTCGCTGGTGCTCATTACGCTGGCCAACTATGCCAGCCGCGCGCTTTCCGAGACAAGCTTGTGGTAAGGAGGCAGAAATATGAAAACCTCGAAAATCAAAAAAAACGCCGGTGAGCAGGCCTTTGATGTGTTCAATGTCGTGTTTCTTTTCTTCTTTACGCTGATTATGCTCTATCCGATCGTCTACGTCTTTTCGATTTCGTTCAGTTCGGCGCAGGCGGTCGATCAGGGAGGCTTTTTCCTCTGGCCGCGCGATTTTTCGCTGGATGCCTATAAGGTGGTTTTCACGGAGCCGAATATGGGGAGGGCCTATCTGAATACCGTCATTTATTCCTTCTCCAATACGGCGCTGGGCATACTGTTTACTTCGATGATCGCCTACGCGCTTTCCGTTCAGGACTATGTACTCAAGCGGCCGATTACCATTGTGCTGACCATTACCATGTTTATCAGCGGTGGCCTGATTCCCAGCTATCTTTTGAATAAGTCGCTGAAGCTGATTGATACCGTCTGGGTTATGATTATTCCCGGCATCAGCGCCTATAACGTGGTTTTGTTCCGCACATTTTTCCAGAGCAATGCAATTCAGCTGCGCGAGGCGGCTATGATCGACGGCGCGGGAGAATTTCGAATCTACTGGCAGATTGTAACGCCGCTTTCCATTGCCATTTATGCGACGCTAGGGCTGTTCTCGCTGGTGGGCAACTGGAACAGCTGGTTTGGCGCGATGATCTACCTGCGCAGTGAAGAGCTTTTTCCCTATCAGCTGCTGCTTCGGCGCATTCTGGACAGCATCACCACGACGCTTGAACGCGCCAATCAGGGCGATGATCAGTTTCTGCGCGAGACGATGCAGAACAGCCGCTATAACGCGCGCAACATTCAGATGGCGGCCATCTTCATCGGTATGGCTCCGATTCTATGCGTGTATCCCTTCGTTCAGAAGTATTTCGTCAAGGGTGTTTTCGTCGGCTCGATTAAGGGTTGACAAAGATTGTCGGTTGCCAGCGGCTCTGTCCGCTTGTAATATATTATCGTAAGGAGGACTGACCCATGAAAAAACTCGTTTCCATGCTGCTTGCGGCGCTGCTCGTTGTCTGCGCGCTGCCCGTGTTCAGCGCTGGTGCTGAAGCCCAGAGCGTGACGCTTTCCGTGCTTGCGCCGTACTTCAGCTCCTTCGATCCTGCTCAGACGCCTGTTCAGCAGGAATACGTCAAGAAGCTCAGCGAGAAGCTGGGCAAGGAGGTTACGCTGGAGTATACCTACTTTGGCTGGGCGACCGAGTATCGCGAGAAGCTGAACATCGCCATTAATGCGGCAGACTTGCCCTGGGACATTATCGGCCTTAATGGTCTTTCAGGCAGCGATGGCACCTATCAGGGCGGCGCGTCCCTGATCAACGGCCTGGGCCAGAAGGGTTACTTCGCCAACCTGAAGGACTATGACACGCCGAATCTGGATGCTCTGCTTGAAGCGTGCGGCGCGCTGGTCGATTACATGTACGATGCGGATGGCAACATCTATTTCTCGCCCATGTTCTTCGAAAATCAGGGCGGCACGTTCAACGCCAACGGCGGCATTGTCATTGACAAGACTGTCTTTGACGAGAACAACATCGCTTACCCGACGACGACCGAGGCCCTGCTGGATGCGGCCAAGCAGCTCAAGGAGATCTATCCGGATTCCTATCCGTTCCTGAGCACGACCACGGGCGCCGGCGCGATTTGGGATTGCATTAACGAGAAGGTCTTCCCGTGCCACCGCTGGGTGCTGGGTTTCAACGGCACGGAGTATACGGTGGACGGCACCACGCAGGCCTTCCGTGATGCGACGGCCTATGCGCACGAAATCTATGCCAACGGCCTGATCGCGCCCGACTATGCGGCCTGGGACGGCGATATGATTAAGGCGCAGATGGGCAGCGGCAAGTCGTTTATCATCCTCAACAAGAGCATAGACCGTGATTCCACGCTGGATTCCGGTGTTGAGGGCCATGAGTATCTGAATATTTCTTATGCGCTGGCGATGAACAACGGCGGCTGGTGGGGTCTGCGCGGCGCGATGACCAAGGTCAGTGCCAATCTGTGGGCGTCTACGGCGGTCAATGCCCAGTCCAAGCATGTTGAAGATGCTGTGGCTGTGCTGGATGCAACGCTGAGCGACGAAGTTCATAATCTGCTGGCGATGGGCATTCAGGGTGAATCCTGGGATTATGATGCGGATGGCAACAAGGTGTACATTGGCGACTATCTGACGGCGGTCGGCAGCACGCCCGATGAGAATGCCCGCATGGCGATGGGCATCAGCATCAACGGCATGGTGGCCTCGGGTCTTTTCCCGGTCTACAGCGTGAGCAACGCGTCCGGTTTCGGCGAGGATACCTATGTTGGCTTCGTTATGCCGGACGGCAGCGTGGAGTATGACAATCCGTACGTCTTCGGTTCGAAGCACTGGACGTATGAAAACATGGAGCCTGAAAACAGCGTCGATGTTTCTCTGCCCTCGATTACCAGTGAGGAGCGCGAGTACGTCAGCGAGGTTACGGATCCGCTGTACACCTATATGTCGGAGTCCTTTGCCAAGTTTGTGACGGGCGAGCTGGACATCAACGACGATGCGGTGTGGCAGAGCTATCTGGATACCTGCAACGGCTATGATATTGAGGGCATCTGCGCGATCTACAATAAGTATATCGAAGGCAAGACCATGTACAACAAGTAAGCGCCGGAGCGCAGGGGGGAAGAGCAGCGGCTTTTCCTCCCTTTTCGTGATGAATGGCGATGAAGGCTGCTGTGCTGTCTTGATTTATACGCGACGGGAAGGGAAGACGGTTTTGTGAAACGGATGCTTGAAAAAATGAAAAAGATACGGGCATCGGTGATCCTTTGGTTGAATTTGGCGGTCGGCTTCGGGCTGATTATCGTTTTTAGCGTGAGTACGCTGACTGTCAGTACGCGTTTGAATGCAGAGAGCAAGGCGCGCGTTCAAAGAACCATCGCCCATTTTCATGATGTCTTTGAGCAGGAAACCTCCGGCTTGCGGGATATGGTCTTTTTGTGCAAGAATAACACGGCTTTTATCAGCACGGTCAATAGCCGCAGCAGCGAATGGAATGCGATTTCTCAATATGTTACGCAGACCATTCATACGCTTTCCATCATGCAGAACGCTTATGATTATGTCGAGGGGATTTATCTTTACGCGCCTTCCGTCAAGCGGATGATCGGCGCGGCCGGTACGATTGATACCGATTATTACGATGAGATCAACTGGATACAGCAGCGGCTTTCCAGTGATGAATATTTTTCGAATCCGTTTGACTTAAAAGAGGGCTGGAATTCATTTGAAAACCTGGCGATTTATACGGTCAGTATTCCGGCGAATGGACGCCTGCTTACGCTGGTCAGGCCTGAAAAAATGGGGGATCTGGAGACGTTTAGCACGATCTATCCGGGGCAGCAGATGATTGTGCTGGACGAGCAGGGCGAGTATTTTACGTCGACTATACAAGGACAATACGAAACGCTTCGCTCGTTTGAGCTGGATTTGGACAGCGGCGAGAAGATCAGGCTAAATGATACGGTTTATCGCGTCGAGCGGCTGGATGGTTTTCAGTTTTCCTATTTGCTGCTGACCGATATAGATTCCTATGAGCGGGAGTACAGCCGAATTGCCGCGCTCTCTATGAGTCTGTGCGTGGCCGGGCTGATGCTGATCATGGGGCTGATGCTGATTAACGGCTCGTTTTCCAAGGCGATTAGTCAGTCTGTTGGAACGCGCCGCCATGTCGGTGTCAGTGAAATCGATCAGATTGCCTATGTCATGCTGGAAAATGAACAGTTTAGACGCGGAGAACTGGAAAATGCCATGAGGTTGCTGCTTGAAGAAAAGCAAAACGGCGTTCCGGCGCGGATTGCCGGAATCGTGGCGGAGAGCTTTGGAAGCTATGTGGCCGTTTCGCTGGCGGTGCAGCGCGCCGATGGGCCGATCGAGGCTGCGCAGATGGATGCGCTTATGCAGTTTGTGGCGGATAATGTGAATAGCTGTGCGGTTCGTCAGGATGATTATTGCGTTTATTTTCTGGCGGAGGTGCAGCCCGGCACGGCTGTCGAGGCGATTGTTAAGCGGTACTTTGAAGCGCTGAACGATGATCTGTGCGTTTATGTCGGTGTCAGTGGGACGTATACCAATCCTTATGCAATTCAGAGCGCGATGCGTCAGGCGCAGCGGCGCATGATGTGCGCGTCGGTGCCTTGCGGGAAGGAACACTGCATGATTTCACGCCACGAGGAGGTTGGTTCAAGAGGCATGAACGAGGAACAGGCCGAAGTACTGCTGGGCGCGCTCAAAGCGTGGGATAGAGCGGCCGCTTCTGAAGCCTTTAACTGCCTGATTGCGGGAAAGGACGTGCCGCTGCATGATTTGCAGCGCTGGATTCTTCGGCTGAGGGCCATGCTTGAGGGCTGGGAAGAGGACACGGATGGGGCATGGAATGATCTGTATCATCCATCCTATGCGCTTGAAAAGCTTTTGTCCGAAGCGGAGCGAACACAGCGGCTTGAAAGCGAAGCGCCCGAAATGGTCTATGATGAATTCCGCGAGCATGTGCTGGAGTATATGCGCGAGCACTATATGGAGGATATTACGCTGGACAGCGTGGCGGAACGCTTTCATGTGACGGCGGTGCATTTGTCGCGCTGGTTCAAAAAGGCCAATGAAATCAATTTCAGCACCTATCTTTCCGCCCTGCGCATGAACCGCGCCTGTGAGCTTCTGCGCGATAAGCCAGATATGAAGATCACCGATGTGTCTTTGGCCGTCGGCATTCGCAACGCGGCGACGCTGACGCGCCAATTCAAGAGCTTTGCGGGCGTTACGCCGGAACAGTACAGGCGGCAGTGCGTCATGGAAAAGGGCGAGGGATAAAGACGGCCCGCGTTTGGAGCGTTCACTTAGGGATTATTGAAAACAACAGTAATTTTGAGTGACGTCCTCAAGCGGTGCCAACAGAAAGACCACACAACAGTCTACAA
>CAYOTH010000078.1:0-7198 GCA_964406835.1 uncultured Oscillospiraceae bacterium | reverse complement strand
GAGAAGGTCACGATGGTTTCAACACCCATCTTCTCGGCCAGCAGGACAGTCTGCACGAAGTCGTCATGGAACTTGGCGGCAACTTCCTTGTTCGGATGCACCGCGTTGCCATGGGTGGAGAACGCCGCGATCTCCAGGTTGTACTTATTCAGAATTGCGCGCATCTCGTCGATCTTCTCGGGATGAGCCAGCAGATCGCGGGGCTTGCAGTGGGCATCGCCCGGGAAACCGCCGCAGCCGATTTCAACGGCCTGAACGCCGCGCTCGGAGAGATATTTGCAGGCCTCTTCAAAAGAGCGGTCGGCCAGCAGAACGGCAAAAACACTCAGCTTCATTGGGTAAAACCTCCTCAAGATTCTTGAAATTGCCAATCATTCTTATTATAACGGATTGCGCGCCAAAATGCAATTCATTTTTTCGGCGCACGCGTTACTGGGCGAACGTCCAGACGAGGGTCTCCTCGATCTCGTAATACCAATCCCAGTCGTCATCGTCAAAATAGGAAATGCGGCAGGAAACATCCTGCAAATCGGCCACGTCCGTCAGATCGGCGTCCTCCTCGACGCTGTAGATCTCAATCTGCTCCTTGGCCTTTTTGGAGGCGCTGACACTGGCCGTGCTAACCAGAACATCCCAGCCGTTGCAGGAGGCATTGTCAAAGCTGATGATCAGATTGCGTTCGGTCTTATTGACAACCACCGTCGGCAGAACCAGACTGCCATACTCGATAAACGGATCGCCATTGAGCGTAATGACGAGATTGTCATCCTCATAGAGCGTAACGCCATCCGAAACCGGCGGCATCTGAAGCGCCAGCTCGATGCGCGCCGCGTCGATCAAATCCAGCAGCTCCTGCGCCGTCTTGCCGGAAAGATCAATGCCCTCCGCGCAGACCACGCTCGTTCCCATGAGCAGCATAACAGCCAGCAGCAAGGCCACAATTTTCTTCATAACCCAAGATCCCCTTTCGCTTGATTCTGTCTTTATTATAGACAGGCTTACAGAAATTGTCAAGCGCGCCTTTTTCTTCAGCGGCGGGCCTCGGTGTAGGTTCTGAGGTTAAGCTGATTTTCCGAAAGCATACTGGCGGGGTTGTCATCGGTGGACCAGACGATATAAACATCGCCCGAAACCGGCGCGGTTGTGACCGTTTCGCCGTCTGCCGACCACTTCAGCTCGGCATTGGCCACATGAACATTCCACTCGTCCGCCCCCATCGCCCTGTGCTCTTCGGCCCGAATCACATGCACGCGCGCTCCCTTGGGCAGGCGCAGCGTCAGCACGGCATTTTTAAGGCCGCGCACCAAAAAGCGCTCGTCCAGCGTGGGATGCTCCGCCGTGCGCCGCGCCAGTGAAACCACCGCGCGCTCGGCCTGATCGACAAAGAGCCAGCAGCGCTTATGCCAGAATTTGGACATCGCATAAGTCGCCCGTCCGTCCTCCAGCACGCATTCGCTGCCTTCCATCAAGGGCGCACCCTCGGGGAAACGCAGCGACAGGCGGGCGGTGGTATCCAGCACATAGCCGGTCAGGTAATAGGCGTTGCGATAGCGGGAGGCGTGAAGCACCGGCCACTGATAGTCGGGCGTTTCGCTCTCAAAGCGAATGACCACGCCCAGGTACTCCAGCAGCGCGCGCAGCATGGCCGCCGCCGGGAAATAGCACTGCCGGTCCAGCTGGGCGGGCAAATCGTTGCGGTTGCGCTCGTCGTGCGGGAAGGAAGCGCGCATCCAGACCAGACGTCCCGCGCGCGCCTGCTTGTTGAGCGTCGCATAAACGCGCTCCTCGCCCGAATCACTGCGCACCGTGGCCAGCACGGTCTGTGTGCCGTCCGACATCTCGCCAAGGCCGCCGCCCGACACCAGCGCAACGTGCTTTAAGCGCGTGGGCAGGGCCGCGCCGCGCAGGCTGTCGTGCATAACATCGGTCTTAATGGTCATTTCGCCCTCGATGGGGGTCGTCTCGCGCACGCCCAGAAGCGCGCACACCTCGTCCGAGGCCCAGGCCGCGCTGCCATAGAGCACTACGCGGCAACCGTTATCCAGCGCCTTCAAAAGCGCCGCCTCGGCCGGCGTTCCGGCATGAGGCACGGGCGTGACCAGTATCCGGCCGCGCCAAATCGACGCCTCGGCCTTCAAAAACAGATCGTCAGCCACGACCGAATTGAGCGGCAGGCCCAGATCGATGGCGTTTTCAATCAGCCAGTCGTCCATGAAGATGTCCTGCATACACCCCTCGCGCACGCCCAGCTGCTCATAGCTTGCGAAGGGATACAGCCAGGTGACCAGCCCCGCCTCATCCGGATAGTGGCTGTAGGCGTCCAGCAGCGCGGGCGTGCATTCGACCGGGCAGCGGCGCGGCAGCTGTCCGTAGGAATCGTCCACGGAGAGGAAGCTGATGCCCTGCGGCGGCGTAACGCGCCCCGCCTCGTCCAATCGCGCGACCGACAGTGGCAGATAAATATCGTGCGGCTGGCGGTCATAGCGATCGAACCAGGGGCTGTTGTGCCACCACGGATCGTGCGTATAATAACGGAACAGATAGCCCTTTTCGGGCAGATGCGCAATGCGCGACATATACCCGGCCAGCTCCAGGCCGAAGCGGAAGTTGATGGCGGCCCACGGCGAATTGGGCGGGGCCACCAGATTGGGCACGCGGTAAATATCCTCCAGCGGACAGCCGTGCGCGGCGATGTCCATGCCGGCGGTCAGGTTGCTGCCGCGCGTTTCTATGCGAATATCTCCGACCACGGCCGTGAACTCGCGCCAGAAAGCCCGGATGCTCTCGCGCACCGCCTCAGCGCCGCTGGCATCAAAGCGCTCGCCGTCAAAAGTTTCGCCCTGCCAGCGCCACGACTCCAGCGAAAAGGCGAAGCCGTTGCTCAGCCAGATGTAGTCAAAGCCCACGTCGCGGCGCAGCGCGTTAAACTGCTCGCCCAGAAAGCGGCCAAAGTGCAGTCCCTCGGGAATGCCGTCCGGATAGGCGGCGTAGCGATAGGAATCGGCCTTGAGGCGCGCCGCGCAGTGAATCCACAGGTTGCCCATGATCTTGCCCTTGTTCAGCTCCGGATGCCGGTAGAACTTGAAATCCGAATAGGCAAACTCGGGGCCGGGATCGAAGGTTTCGCCCACCTCGACCGTTAAGCCGAACATCTCCCGCCCCACGCGCTTGAGGCAGGCGATGATGTTCTTCAAATCGCGATAGGAAATGTCCGGCGGGTTCTGCCTATAAAGCCGCGGCCGATTGTGAAGGTTAAAGCCCTCCGGGTCATTGGCCGGCAGGTCTTTTCTCGGGTTGCCGATGCCGATGTAGCGCGACCAGTCGAAGGTCGAATCCAGATCGCCGTCGTATTCGAGAATCTCACTGCCATCGCTCGTCCACATGAGCACCGACACGCCCTGCGCATGGATAATCAGCTCGCGCCAGCCGTCAAACAGCTCCCGGCAGGTTCTCTCGATCCCCGCCTCGCTCAAATCCAGGCCAAAGGGCTTGAGGCTGACCTCCAGCCCCACGCGCCCCACCGGCATATGCGCCGGATATTCAAAACCAAACATACCTTTCTTCCCCTTCCGGTTTGTTCTTTGATCTTATTGTAAGGCTGAACGCCCCTTCCCGGCAAGAGAGAAACACAACAGGATATGGGAGAAAATAAACCGTTTCCGCCGTTTCTCTTCCCACCACCTCGAAAACATGCTATAATATTTTCAAAGTCTGTTCTCGGCGCCGCGCCGGATTGATGACAGGGCTTTCCTTCGGAGACGGCTGACAAATCCCCGCCCGAAGATCATCAAAGTAAACATGGCGTCCAGAACGCCTCGTTAAAGAACGGCCATGCCGCAAATGCGCGCCTCGTCCAAAGAAACGCGGGATGCAGCGCCACTCACCGCCTCGAAACGGCGCAGCGGGGTACACTGAAACACACTGCGCAGAACAACCATGCCTCAAACGAAATAAGCGCTTCTTCCTGGAAGCCTGTTTATACAAAAAAGGAGTGACCTCTTATGTTGAAAATTCTCGCCCTGGGCAACAGCTTTTCCGATGACGCCACCCGCTACCTCTACCCTATTGCGCAGGCGGCCGGCGTCCCCCTGCACCTGTTCAACCTGAGCATTGGCGGCTGTCCGCTCTCCAAGCACTATCGCCTGATGAAGAGCGGCGATGAGGCCTACGCCTTCCACTTTAACAGCATGTACACCGGCCTCACACTGTCGCTGAAGAAGGCGCTGTGCTGCGAAGACTGGGACATCGTGACGCTCCAGCAGGTCAGCCACTGCGCTCCCCGCTACGAAACCTACCAGCCTTATCTCAACGAGCTGGCCACCTTCATCCGCGACTGTGTCCCCCAGACACGGCTTTATCTGCAGCAGACCTGGGCCTACGAGCAGGGCAGCGCGCGCCTGACGCAGGAGCTGGGCTATGCCGATCAGCTCGACATGTACAACGACGTCAAGGCCACCTATAAGCAGGCCGCCCACGCCATCAACGCCGGAATCATCCCCAGCGGCGAAATGATGCAGCGTCTTTTGCAAAACGGCTTTGAACGCGTTCACCGCGATACCTTCCACGCCCATCTGGGCTTCGGTCGCTATGCGCTGGGCGCGCTCTGGTTTGACCTGTTGAGCGGCCACAGTGTGGAGGGCAACACGTTCCGCGCGCTGGACGTCCCCTCGGACGACGTGGATTTCCCCCTCATCCAGCGCCTCGCCCATCAGCTGGCGAACGAGTATCGGGGCTGAAAAGCGCCGGGGGGGCATTTTCTCCTTAAAACAAATAGAACAAAGCAAACCGCCTGCGTCGGCTTTTGTTGCACGCAGGCGGTTTTTCCTTTAAGATTGCGCCTTCAGCGCCCGCGCCGCCCGGGCGTGACGCCGGTCTCCCGGCGATAGACGCGGCTGAAGTGCGCGGCATCGTAAAAGCCCATGAGCGAGGCCACCTGCTCGACGGTGTACAGTCCGCTGGAGAGCAGCGCGCGGCTCTTGGTGATCTTCAGGTTCAGGTGATAGGCGGTGGGCGAAATGCCCATGGCGTCACGAAAACGGCGGTAAAAGGTCGATCGGCTCATAAAGCACATCGCGGCCAGATCGTCCATATTGAGCTTTTCGCAGACGCTGTTTTCAATGCGCTGCACGGCCGGAGCAATGGCGTGATAGGCCTCGCCCGCCGTGGCCAGCGTGTGCTGCGTAAACAGGCGGTAAAGCAGGTGCATCAGCGTCCCCTTGGCGCGCAGCATGGCATAGCCGCCTTTGAGATAATCCTCATGCACGCTTTGCAGCAGCGGCGCATAGACGCCCTCCTCGTCGCGCAACACAAAGGGCAGACTGTCCAGCACGATCTCGCGCCCTTCCCCATCCTTGAGATAAAACAGCACATTTAGCCCCAGCGTCGCTTCCTCGCCGTGAACTACGGTATCATAGGACGACTGGGCAGGCATCACCAATAGATCGCCCGGCTGGATGAGCGCCAACGGCCGACCATCGACCGAATAATCGCGCGCGCCTTCCATGCAGAGGTGAATCTGGGTGTGCTGCCGCTTGCGAACGTGAATCACCTCGCCAGGCTGGGAAGAAATCAGTCCGGTGACAATGCCCGTCACAAACATATCCTCCGCCACCATGGCCCGAAGCGCCGTCGCCGCCATATTCTCCTCCCCTTTCATTTGAGACAATTATACAATTCCCTGAGACAATTCTATCTGTTTATTTTCCGCGCGTCAAGTTATGATAGTGTTGATCTGGGATAATCTGACACTTGTTGTTCAGGGAGGAGATTACTTATGATTTATCGTGTCGGTCTGGTCGGCGTGGGCGGTATCATGAATGGCGCGCACATTCCCGGCTATCTGGACAGCCAGCGCGCCCGCATCACAGCCATCTGTGATATTGATCCCGAGCGCCTCAAAAAAACGGCGGAGCGCCTCGGCCTGAGCGAAGACGCCTGCTTTACCGATTACAACGCGCTGCTGGACAGCGGCCTGGTAGACGTTGTGGATATTGCCACACCCGATTCGGTTCACTGTGAAGTGGCCGCCGCCGCCGTGGCGCGAGGCATTCCTTTCAGCTCCGAAAAGCCGATGGGCATGACCTATAAAGAGGTCAAGGCCGTCTGCAACGAGGCAAAAAAGCGCAATCTGCCCGGCCATGTCTGCTTCACCTGGCACTATCGCCCCTATGTGCGCCTGATGAAGGAAAAGGTCAATTCCGGCGAGTTGGGCGAGCTGTATCACATTTACATCCGCTGCATCAAGGACAGCGGCCTGTGGCCGGGCCGCCGACTTGAGTGGCGCTTTGACGAGCGCTATTCGGCCTCGGGCGTCATGGGCGATCTGTCCTCGCATATGTTCGACATCGCCCGCTTTGCCGGACGCGAATTTGTCGAGGTCAGCGCCGATGCCGGCATCTTCATCAAGGAGCGTCAGGAGGAGCACGGCGAAAAGATCCTGCCGGTCACGACGTGGGACTGGTGCAACGTGCTGGCCCGCATGGAGGGCGGCGTCAACGCCACCTTCCAGATTTCCCGCACGACGCACGGCATCAGCGACTGGATCCAGGTCGAATTCTACGGCTCGAAGGGCCGCCTGCTCTACAGCTACATCGACGGCAAGCAGCAGCTCACCATACAGACCGACGGCGCGCCCGTCGAGCTGACACCCGATGCGCGCTATGACGCGGTTCAGTCTGAGGGCTTCATCAACGTGGTGGCCGGGACCTGCGACGGGCTTGAACCGACGCTGGACGAGGGACTGCGTGCTCAGGCGGCGCTGGACGCGGCCTACCGCGCCGTTCAGGAGCACCGCTGGGTCAAAATCAGCGAGATCACCGAGGAGGAATAAGCGCCATGAAAATGGGGACGTTTGTCCGCCCGTCGGACATGAATAAGCTGGACGAGGTGTTTGCGCCGCTGCGCGAGGCCGGCTTTACCGCCTGCCAGCTGGCCTATAAGCCGGAAATCTTCCGCCGCGAGGAGGCCGAGGCCATCCGCGCCGCCGCCGACCGCAACGGCATCGAAATTTCAGCGCACTTTATCGGCCACCGCGATCCCTTCCAGGGCTGGGAGCTGCGCGACGATTTCCTGGTCAGCGGCCTGACCTCCCCCGCCTTCCGCGCGATGCGCCTTGAGTATCTATTGCGCGGCGTGGAGTTCGTCTCCTGGCTGGGCATCACCGACATGATTATTCACGCCGCGCAATAGATACTCAAGG
>CAYOTH010000077.1:0-7255 GCA_964406835.1 uncultured Oscillospiraceae bacterium | reverse complement strand
CAGGTGGCCGAGGAGCGCAAGGATAAGCTGCGCGCCGCGCTGATCAAGTCCCAGACCAAGACCTCTCTGGACGATCTGTTCAACCAGATCAGCGCCGGTCAGATCAAGGATCTCAATCTGATCGTTAAGGCCGACGTGCAGGGCTCCGTCGAAGCGGTCAAGCAGTCGCTTGAAAAGCTTTCCAACGAAGAGGTGCGCGTACGCTGCATTCACGGCGGCGTCGGTGCGATCACCGAGACCGACGTCATGCTGGCTTCGGCTTCAAACGCCATCATCATTGGCTTTAACGTGCGCCATGACAACGCGGTGCGCGATCTGGCCGAGCGCGAAAGCGTCGATATCCGCCTCTATCGCGTCATTTACAGCGCCATTGAGGAGATTCAGGCGGCCATGAAGGGCCTGCTGGCGCCCAAGTACAAGGAAGCCGTTCTGGGCCGCGCCGAGGTGCGCCAGACCTACAAGGTTTCCGGCGTGGGCATGATTGCCGGCTGCTATGTGCTGGACGGCAAGATTCAGCGCAATGCCAAGGCGCGCCTGCTGCGCGATAACGTGGTCGTGACCGAAACCAAGATCGACTCGCTGCGGCGCTTCAAGGACGATGCCAAGGAAGTGGCCTCCGGTTACGAGTGCGGCGTGGGCCTTGAAAATTATAACGACGTCAAGGAAGGCGATATCATCGAGTGCTTCCTGATGGAGGAAATCGCTCAGTAACCAGCCGTTATCGGCCGGTCTTACGTCCAAGATATGCCAGGGGATGTTTCCGGCCGGAAACGTCCCCTTTTATTCAATCAGTCCCTGCGGGAAGCGGCGAGACGGCCCAAGGTCAGGATTTTGCGTTGAAAGGTCATTTTGCAACGAAGAAAGGGAGATAACTGATGCTGTATTTGGATCATTATGTGGACAGTCATCTGCATGCCTATTTGCCCTTTGAGGAAACCTGTCAAATGCTTGACCGGCTGGCGGCGCTGAATGTGACCGATGCGGCGCTGATGGCCTATACCTACATTGAAACCGGCATTGACAACAACATTGTTTGCCTGTATACAAAGGAAAAGTATCGGGATATTGCCATGCGCACCTTTGGTGGATTGTATTACGATCCGGCGCTGAACAACAAAATCATGCCCTTTAAAGAGCAGGCCGAGCTGCTGCTGGATATGGGCTGCGACGGCATCAAATTCCTGGACATGAAGCCCAACTACAATTTGTACTGCGGCTGTTCGATGGATGATCTGGTTTATGACGAGATGTATGACATGCTGGAGGCGCGCGGCGTGCCGCTGACCACGCATGTGGCCGATCCGGACGATTTCTGGCACAGGGAGCTGATGCTGCCCGAGGAGGTCGAGCGTGGCTGGTGCTTTGAGGATCCGAAATATCCGACGATGCAGCAGCTGATCGACAGCCTGCTGCGCCGCCTGGAAAAGAATCCGAAGCTCAATCTCTGTCTGGCGCATTTTGGCTTTTTGAGCCGCCGACTTGAATTGTGCTATGAAATCTGCGAAAAATATCCCCATGTGCGCTTTGATCTGGCACCTGCGGCCTGCATTTTTGCCGACTATGCCAAGGATATTTCTGCGTGGCGCGCATTTTTCGTCAAATACAGCGACCGGATTATGTATGGCACCGACACGAGTACCGGAAACGGCGAAGACTATATCGCTTCGCTTCAGCAGACGATGCTCAAGGCGATGGCGGCCGGATGCGAGGAATGCTTCCCCGTGCCGCATTCGCCTGAAAAACTGATGCGCGGTTTTGATCTGGACGAGATCAGCCAGCGTAACATTGCGCGGGAGAGCTTCTTTAAGTTTGCCGGGCGCACGCCCAAGCCGCTGGACAAGGCGCTTGTCCGCGAACATGCTCGCCTGATTGCCTCTATTGCCCGTGAGAACGGCGATGCCGATATGCTCCGGGGCCTGGAGCGGATGATGGCCGATTTCTAAACCCAACCCATTCAATCTATTTTTCGAGGTGATAATATGCCCGCTTATGATCGCATTGACCGTATTTCCGAAGAGATTCGCCGAAACGTTGATAAGATTATCCGCGAGGACGTGCGCGATCCCCGCATTGATGGCACTTATTCGCTGGTGCGTGCCGAAGCCACGCGCGATCTGCGCTATTGCAAGATCCGTGTCAGCATTTTGGAGGCCGACAAGCGCGAGCCGATGATGGATGCGCTTAAAAAGGCCGCTGGTTTTATTCGCCGTGAGCTGAGCCACCGGATGATGCTGCGCTACACACCCGAGCTGCTCTTTGAGCTGGACACCAACATTGAATATGCCGCGCACATCAACGAGCTGCTCAAGCAGACGGAGGCTCTCCATGACGAGCAGCCGTGACGTTGCCGCCTGGCTGGAGGAGCGGCAGGATCTTGTGATCTTAACCCACATGCAGCCCGATGGCGATGCGCTGGGTTCTTCGCTGGCGTTGGTGCTGGCGCTTGAAAAAAAAGGCAAGCGCGCCGTGGTCTGCTGTCAGGATCCTCTGCCGTCTTATCTTGAAATGTTGCCGACGCAGAGCAGACTGTTTCAGCCTGAAATGCTGCCCTATGCGCCTCAAGCGCTGGTGTGCGTTGATCTGAACGCGCCGGATCGGCTGGGAAGCGCCGCCTCGCTTTTGGAGGCGTCCTGCCCTACGGCCTGCATCGATCATCATGAGCATCCACGTTTAAACGCTCAGCCGCTGCTGGATTGTCCGCAGGCGGCGGCCTCAGGCGAGGTGGTGCGCGAAGTGATTGCCGAGCTGGGCGTGTCGCTTGATGAGGCAATGGCGCTGTGCCTGTATGTGGCGATTTCAACCGATACCGGCAATTTTGCCTTCAGCTGCACGACGCCTCGTGCGCTGCGCATAGCGGCTGATTGTCTGGCCGCCGGACTGGATATCGATACGCTGAATTACGAGCTGTTCAGAAAGCGTTCTCAGGCGCGCACAAAGCTCCTGGGGCGAGCGCTTAACGGCATGAAATACATTGAAGCGGGCAAAGTGGCGCTGATACAGCTGCATCTCGAGGATTTTGAGGCGTGCGGCGCGATTCAGGCCGATACCGAGGGCGTGGTTAACTATGGCATCAACACCGAGGGCGTGGCGGTGTCCGTGCTGGCCATTGATCGGGGGACAGAGACCAAGTTCAGCTTGCGTTCGCGCGGGGAGGTCAATCTGTCCGAACTGTTGCGGCCGTTGGGCGGCGGCGGGCATGATCGGGCGGCGGGCGTGACGCTGAGCGGAGATTTTGAAACGGGCCTTGAACGGGTCCTGGGCGCGATTCATGCCTTTTTTGAATCGCAGTTATAAGCGCGCTCTATACAAGGAAGGAGTCTGCATGGACGGATTCTTGAATATATTAAAGCCGCCGGGCATGTCATCCGGCGACATGGTGATTCAGGTGCGCCGACTGCTGCCGCGCGGCACGCGCGTGGGACATGGCGGTACGCTGGATCCTGATGCGGCGGGCGTTTTGCCGGTGTGCGTGGGTCGGGCAGCGCGTCTGTTTGATTACATTATCGATAAGCAGAAAACCTACATTGCCGAATTGCGATTGGGCCTTGTGACCGACACGCAGGATGCCAGCGGCACGGTGCTTGAGCGCCATGAGGCCGGGCAGATTACGCCGGAGGATGTACGCACGGTTTTGCCGCGCTTTGTGGGGGAGATCGATCAGATTCCGCCCATGTATTCGGCGCTCAAGCGCGGCGGACAGAAATTGTGCGACCTAGCGCGCAAGGGCGAAAGCCTTGATCTGGAGCCCCGGCGTGTGACAGTGCATGATATTGATTATCTGGGCCAGCGAGATGATACGGCACATCTCATCCGCGTGACGTGCGGACGAGGCGTGTATATCCGCACGCTCTGCCACGATATCGGCGCGGCGCTGGGGACGGGCGGCCATATGGCCTTTTTGCTGCGCAGTGCGGCCGGATGCTTTGACGTGGGACAGGCCGTGACGATTGAGGAAATGCGGGCGGCGGCCGAGGAACAGCGCTTGAGTGAGCTGCTTTATCCGCTGGATGCGCCGCTGGAACATTTGCGCGCGCTGCGTCTGGATGGCAGATGGGCCAAAAACGTCTTGAACGGCTGCGCGCTGAAGCCCGGCGGGGAAGCTTTTGCGCCCGGCGAGATAACGCGCGTCTATCTGGAAGAGGCGTTTGCCGGGATCGGTCAGGCCGATGAAGACGGAACGATACGCTTTAAGGCCATGCTGCTGGAAAGGAACTCATGCTGACGATTCATTCGATGGAAGACTTTAAGGACAAAGGCTGCGTGGCAGCGCTGGGAACGTTTGACGGCGTTCACTGCGGGCATGCACATTTGATCGGCTGCGCCATAAAGCGGGCGCGGGCATGGAATCTGCCGGCTGCCGCGCTGACCTTTGACCGACATCCGCTTTCGCTTATTCGCCCGGAAAGCGCTCCGGCGGCTTTGACTGACTCAGCCGAGCGGGCGCGTCTTTTGGAGAAGCTGGGGCTGGATGTGCTGATAGAACAGCCCTTTACGCCGGAATTTGCCGCGCAGAGCGGCGAGGCATTTTTGCGCCAGCTGTGCCGTGCGCTACACCCGAGAGCTATTGTCGTGGGATATAACCACACGTTTGGCCGCTTCGG
The DNA here is from genome assembly GCA_964406835.1 of uncultured Oscillospiraceae bacterium. Taxonomy (GTDB): domain Bacteria; phylum Bacillota; class Clostridia; order Christensenellales; family Aristaeellaceae; genus Firm-10. The sequence continues at coordinate 2,654 of CAYOTH010000077.1, read as the reverse complement.
GCAGGGCAATTCGGATTTGTTGCGTGCTCTGGCGCCTGAACTGGGCTATGAGGCGGTGGTGCTCGAGCCGTTTGTGATGGACGGCTCTCCGGTCTCATCGACCCGAATCCGAGCGCTTCTGGCTGCTGGCGATAGGCAGGAGGCCGAGCGCTTAGCCGGGCATGCGCTGGCGCTTTCACAAAGGAGGATACCATGAAAGGCACGCAGGGACGGATTACACTGTTATCGGCGCTTTTGGGCCTGTTTTTTGGTTCGGCGAGCTTTATTGCGCTACTTGTGGCGGGCGCGGGAACGGAGCTGGCCTTTCCAGTGGCGCTGATGACCTTTGCGTCGGTGATGCTGGCGGCGCACATATTTTTCAGCGTGCAGGACGCAGCCGAAAACCGGCGCTATGCGCGCTATGAGCGTTCGTTGGGGGAGCCGGTTCGCGCGCGGTTTATCGCCAACATTTTTGAAGGCGAGAACGGCATGGGCGGCATGGTCTATGTGCTCTCCGGGCGGCTGCTGCTCTCTTCCGTGGGGCGGCGCGGGCTATGGGAAACCACGGTGCGCCCAGGCGAAATTCATCATGCCGAGCAGATCGATCCCATTTCGCTGAAGATTCAGTGCCTGGACGGGCGCGTTTATCGTATTATGGCAGCGCCGATGGACGAATTGCTCGATGCGCTTTCGGCGATGGATATATCGGTTGTGCGTCTGCCCATGATGTGAAAATGCGGCGGGATTTGCTCAAATTTTAGCATTGGAACGGCTTTACATCGGCCCGGATGTATGTTATAATGACTTTTGTGGTATAATGTGACCACGAAGATCCGTCTGCTCAGTCTGTCCGAGTCTCCGACGGCGCGCCGGGTTGACGGGAATACAGAAAATGGAGGAAATTACCATGGACAAGTCCGAAATCATCAGCGAATATGGCCGCCATGTTGGCGACACCGGTTCTCCCGAGGTTCAGATCGCTCTGCTGACCGATCGCATCAACCACCTCAACGAGCATCTGAAGAACAACAAGAACGACCACCACTCCAACCGCGGCCTGCTGCTGATGGTTGGTAAGCGCCGCGGTCTGCTGGCCTACCTGAAGAGCACCGACATCGAGGCCTATCGTGCCCTGATTGCCAAGCTGGGTCTGCGCAAGTAATAAGCTCTTCGCTTTTCCCCCGGTGCCATATAGTTACGCCGTCGCTCGGGGATTCTTCATCCCGGGGCGACGGTTTTATATGCGTCATGGGGCTTATGGAAGCGCGGGCGCGCGTCAGTGAAACTTGGCATGGAAACGCGCAGGCGTCTGTATGCCAAGTTCCATTGCGCGCGGCGCGCATGGTTTTGTTTTCAATGAAGAAGGACATAGATTAAGAACGCCCGTAAGGAGGGACACTATGTACAAGGAATATTCCATTGAGCTGGGTGGCCGCACGCTGACGCTGGAGTTCGGCAAGTACGCCGAGCAGGCCAGCGGCTCCACCTTCGTTCGCTATGGCGATACCGCCGTGCTGGTCAACGCCACCGTGGCTGAAACGCCCCGTCCCGGCATTGACTTTTTCCCGCTCAGCGTCGATTATGAGGAGAAGCTCTACTCCGTGGGTCACATCCCCGGAAGCTGGAACCGCCGCGAAGGCCGTCCCGGCGAGCACGCCATCCTCACCAGCCGTCTGATTGACCGCCCGCTGCGCCCGCTTTTCCCCAAGGGCATGCGCCATGACGTGGCTGTCGCGGCGACGGTTATGTCGGTCGAGCAGGACAATTCCCCTGAAATCTGCGCCATGATCGGCTCTTCGGCCGCTCTGTGCATTTCCGAAATCCCCTTCGCCGGCCCTGTGGGCGCCGTGAACGTCGGCTATGTGAACGGCGAGTACATCATCAACCCCACCGTTGAGCAGCGCGAGGCCAGCCTGATGAACCTGACTGTGGCCGGCACCAAGGAAGCCGTGCTGATGGTTGAGGCCGGCGCCAAGGAAGTTTCCGAGGAAGTCATGCTCAAGGCCATTCTCTTTGCGCACGAGCAGGTCAAGCGCCTGGTCGAGTTCCAGGAGAAGATCGTCGAGGAAATCGGTGTGGCCAAGCGCGAGTTCCCGCTGGTTCTGCCGGGCGACGATGTGAAGGCCGCCGTGCGCGAGTTCGCTCTGGAGAAGGTGCGCTGGTGCTTTGAGACCTTCGATCGCCAGGAGCGCCAGGCTCGTGAGGAGCAGGTCAATGCCGAGACCATGGCTCACTTTGCCGAGCAGTTTGCCGGTCGTGAGACCGAAATCGGCGATGCGCTGTATGCCCTGAACAAAGAAGTTATGCGCCGCCACATCATTGACGACGGCGTTCGTCCCGACGGCCGCAAGCTGACTGAGGTTCGCCCGATCTGGTGCGAAACCGGCGTGCTGCCCCGTGCGCATGGTTCGGGCGTGTTCACCCGCGGACAGACTCAGGTCATGACCGTGGCCACGCTGGCTCCGATGAGCGAGGTGCAGATCCTCGACGGCATCGGCACCGAGACCAACAAGCGCTATATGCACCACTATAATTTCCCGGGCTATTCCACCGGTGAGGCCAAGCCGCTGCGCAGCCCCGGCCGCCGCGAGATCGGTCACGGCGCGCTGGCTGAGCGTGCTTTGCTGCCCATGATCCCCTCCGTGGATGAGTTCCCCTACTGCTTGCGCCTGGTC